>DASVQJ010000146.1:0-7265 GCA_036389235.1 Pyrinomonadaceae bacterium
TCGACCCGCGCCCCACGCAGGTGATCACGCCCGGCGATGTCGCCGCGCGCTGGCTCGAACTCGCCGTGTTCGACAAGCCGCCGCTCGAAGCGAAGTTGTCCGGACTCGCCCTCGAATACCGCGTCATCCAGCTCTACAGCCGCGACCGCGGGCGGCGGGAGGCGCGCCTCGGCTTCGACGTGGGCCAGGGGTCGCAGGACATCGGCTTCCGCAACGACGTGCCCGTCCTCTTCGACTGCCTGCCGTCGAAGGACGTGACCCTGCGCGTGCTCGACGAGAAGGGAAGGCCGACCACGGCCTCCTTCGTCGTACGCGACCCGCAGGGCCGCCAGTACCCCGCGAAGACCAAGCGGCTCGCGCCCGACTTCTCCTTCCACCCGCAGGTCTACCGCGCCGACGGCGAGAAGGTTCGACTGCCCGCAGGGACGTACGCGGTCGAGTTCACGCGCGGCCCCGAGTACGTCAAACAGCGCGAGACCTTAACCGTCAGTACAGGGCCGAGGCCCGAGCGGTGGAGTTTTCGTCTGAAGCGCTGGATTGACGCGGTCTCGATGGGCTGGTACTCCGGCGACCACCACATACACGCCGCCGGCTGCTCGCACTACGAGGCGCCGACGCAGGGCGTGCTCCCGAAGGACCTGATTCGGCACATCGTCGGCGAGGGACTGAACGTCGGCGACGTGCTGACGTGGGGGCCTTGCTACTACTACCAGAAGCAGTTCTTCGAGGGCGCCGTCAACAAGCTCTCCACGCCCGAGCACCTCATGCGCTACGACGTGGAGGTCTCGGGCTTCCCTTCGAGCCACGCCGGCCACCTGACGCTGCTGGGACTCCGCGACCAGGACTACCCCGGCGCAGAGACCATAGAGGAGTGGCCGACGTGGGACTTGCCGATTCTCAAATGGGCGAAGGCGCAGGGCGCGGCCGCCGGCTTCGCGCACTCGGGCTGGGGGCTTGAGGTCAGGACGCGGGAGCTGCCGAACTACGAGGTGCCGCGCTTCGACGGCATCGGCGCCAACGAGTACGTCGTGGACGTGACGCACGACGCCGTCGATTTCATCTCGGCCGCGGACACGCCCGCCGTGTGGGAGTTGAACGTCTGGTATCACACGCTCAACAGCGGCTTCCGCACGCGCATCGCGGGCGAGACGGACTTCCCCTGCATCTACGGCGAGCGCGTCGGCATGGGGCGCTCCTACGTGCAACTCGGCGGGGCGCTCGACTACGACGCGTGGGTGAGGGGACTGCGCGAGGGGCGCTCCTACGTCTCGGACGGCCGGAGCCACCTGCTCGACTTCAAGGTTGACGGCCTGGCGGTCGGCACGCGCGGGGGCGAGCTGCGCCTCGACGCGCCGCGGCGCGTGCGCGTCGAGGCGCGCGTGGCGGCGCTGCTTCCGCCCGAGCCGGACGAGTCCGTGCGCGCACGCCGCCACGACCAGACGCCCTACTGGGACTTGGAGCGCGCGCGCGTCGGTGACACGCGCGAGGTGCCGCTCGAAGTCGTCGTCAACGGCCGCGTGGTCGCGGGCAGGAACGTCCTGGCCGACGGCTCCCCGCGGGAGGTCTCCTTCGAGGTCAACGTCGAGCGGAGCGCCTGGGTCGCGCTCCGCATCCTGCCCTCCTCGCACACGAACCCCGTCTTCGTCGTCGTCGGCGGCAAACCCGTCCGCGCCTCGCGCCGCAGCGCCGAGTGGTGCCTGAAGGCGGTCGACCAGTGCTGGACTCAGAAGGCGCCGCAGATTTCCGAACGCGAGCGCCCCGACGCCGAGCGCGCCTACGAGCACGCCCGCCGCGTCTACCGCAAGATCGCCGAGGAGTGCGACGTGGATTAGAGCGGTAGACGGTAGACAGTAGACAGTAGTCAGTAGTCAGTAGGCGGAGCCTGTTTGCGAAGTCTTTGCCGCGGAGCGGCGAAATGTTTATGGCCGGCGGCATTCATGAAACCGCCGAGCCCCGGAGGGGCGGCATGTTCAGATGTCGCCCCTCCGGGGCTCGGCACGGGATGACACTGTGACCTATAAACATCTCGCTCCTCCGGAGCGAAGAGTTTTCAAACCGGCTCTACAGCGGCGTGCGTACGGATGTGACCGGCGCACGGCGAAGCAGGTCAGCACTACCCGCTACCGCGGGTGGTGCTGACCCGTCTGTCACGGTCGCACTCGAACGCACGTCGCTATAGTAGAAAAAACCTCGGAGTGAGTCCTACTGACTACTGTCTACTGCCACAGATTTTGTAAGTCGCGCGCGAATGTAAAGTTGAAGTTTTCGCTTGCCATGTGCGCGCGGTGTTAGTAGTATCGCGCTACTTTGGTGGGTGGGCGAACAATCTTCCGCCAACGACCGTTCCCGGGTAGACGTTCCAAATAGTAAACATCCTAAGCATCAGTCAACTTTTTCCCGTTCTATCTCAGGAGGAACTATGAAACGTAGTCTCCGTTGGCGTGTGCCAACGTTAATTCTCTGTGTGCTGGCGTGCGCCCTGAACTGTCTGGGTCAGGAGTCGCGCGCCACGCTCACCGGTCACGTCAGCGACCCCAACGGGGCGGTCGTCCCCGGCGCCACCGTGATCGTCAAGAACAACCAGACGAGCCTTGAGACCCGCGCCACGACCAACGAGGAGGGCAACTACACGGTGCCCTTCCTCCAGCCCGGCATGTACACCGTGGCGGTCGAGGCGCAGGGCTTCAAGCGCGCCGAGAGCACGGAGGTCGAGCTGCACACGGCCGACAAGGCGACGATGGACGTGACGCTGGAGATCGGCGCCGTCGGCGAGGTCGTCAACGTCACCGCCTCCGCCCCCCTGCTTGAGCCCGACACGGCCTCGCGCGGGCAGACGGTCGAGAACCTGCGCGTCGAGGAGCTGCCCCTGAACGGCCGCAACCCGCTGAATCTGGCGACGCTCGCCACCGGCGTGCAGTTCAACGGCAACCCGCAGTTCAACCGCCTCTTCGACAACGGCGACAACGTGAACTTCTCGATCAACGGCGGCCTGAACCGCCACAACGAGTTCCTCCTCGACGGCACGCCCAACAACGCCGTGACGGACGTGGACGCCAGCCGCACGCGCAGCGTCAACAACATCGCCTTCGTCCCCCCGGCCGACGCGACCGAGGAGTTCAAAATCCAGTCGAACGCCTACTCGGCCGAGTACGGCCGCACCTCGGGCGGCGTCGTCAACATCTCGATCAAGTCGGGCGGGCGCGACTTCCACGGCTCGCTCTACGACTTCTCGCGCCGCTACCAGTGGGAGGCCAACTCGTTCGGCAACAACGCGCGCGGGCGCCTGACGACCGGCCAGTTCGCGGGCGAGGAGCGCTTCCCGCGCTTCGTCCGCGACCCCGTGACGGGCGCGAGCCTCGGCGGCCACGAGCAGGATCAGTACGGCTTCGTCCTCTCCGGCCCGCTGCTCGTCCCGCGCTTCGGCGAGGGCGGCCGCGTCTTCGCCAACGGCCGCGAGAAGACTTTCTTCCTCGTCAACGTCGAGTTCTTCAAGGGCATCGACCCGGCCGGCAACCTCTCCGACGTGCCGACGGCGCTCGAACGGCAGGGCGACTTCTCGCAGTCGGGCGTGACCATCTACGACCCCTTGACGACGCGCTGCGCCAACAACACCAACCCCTGCACGGGCGGCTTCATCCGCGACCCGTTCCCCGGGAACCGCATCCCCGAGAACCGCATCAACCCCGTGGGGCGCAACATCGTCAACGGCTTCTCGCTGCCGAACGTCGGCTCGGCCACGCAGCGCTTCAACAACTTCCTTGAGCCGTTCCCGGGCACCGACGACTTCCACTCCGAGGTCTTGAGGGTCGACCACCAGTTCTCGGAGAGCAACCGCCTCTTCGGCCGCTACGTACACAACCGCCGCGACCAGATACAGCAGGGCGGCAACGGCCGCGTGGGCCTGGGGATAGACCCGCAGGACCCGCTCGTGCGCGTCAACAACGGCGTCGTCCTCGACTGGGTCTCGACGCTCTCGCCGACCACCGTCCTGAACGCGCGCGTCGGCTTCTCGCGCTTCCTACAGGCGGCCTTCCGCCAGCGCTCTTCGCCTTTCGACGCGACGACGCTCGGCTTCCCGGCCTCCTTCTCGAACGCGCGCCCCGTCTCCATCGTGCCGCGCATCGAGTTCTCGGGCGAGCCCTACCGCGAGTTCGGGCCGCGCAACCCCAACTCGAACATCACGAACACGTGGAGCTTCCCCTTGAGCGTGACGCACATCCGGGGCGCACACTCGTTCAAGCTGGGCGGCGAGTACCGGCGGCTCCAGGCGCACCAGGCGGGCGGCTCGTTCACCTGGGGCGGCGGCTTCTTCCGGTTCACGAAGGAGTTCACCGTCCGCAACCCGCAGGACACGAGCCCCCCCGACCAGGGGAGCGTCATCGCCGCGCTGCTGCTCGGCTACCCCTCGACGCTGGGCGACCCGGGCGCGACCACGCGCGTCGAGAACATACAGCAGCTCACCTTCGACTGGGCCTACTGGGCGGGCTACATACAGGACGACTGGAAGGTGACGCCCAGGCTGACCTTCAACCTCGGCCTGCGCTACGACTACGAGTCGCCGCCGGTCGAGCGCTACAACCGGCAGAACGTCGGCTTCGGCTTCGACCAGGCGAGCCCGCTGGCCGCGGCCGTCCGCAACGCGGCGGGCGCGTCGGGCTGCGCCGCGTGCGCGAACCTGACGGGCGGGCTGCTCTTCGCGGGCGCGGGCGGGCAGCCCGAGGAGCCCTTCCGCAAGGATCGAAACAACTGGGGGCCGCGCTTCGGCGTCGCCTACCAGTGGAACGAGAAGACCGTGCTGCGCGGCGGCTACGGCGTCTTCTACTTCCCGCAGGCCGAGTTCGGCGCCGCGCAGGGTTTCAACGTCACGACCTTCTTCCAGGCCACGACGGGCACCGGCGCCAACGCCTTCATCCCGGCCGTCACGCTCTCGAACCCGTACCCGAACGGGCTCGCGCAGCCCATCGGCTCTTCGCAGGGCTTGAACACCTTCCTCGGGTCGGGCGTGACGGTGGTCGACCCGGAGCACGTCATCCCCTGGGTTCATCAGTTCTCGGCCGGCATCCAGCGCGAGCTGCCCTGGAGGATGAAGCTCGACGTCTCCTACGTCGGGAGCCGCACGCGCGGCATCCTCTCGGGCAACGACCAGGCGGGCGGCGGGCGCGACCTCAACGTGCCGACGGCGGCGCAGATCGCGCAGTTCCGGCAGAACTCGGGCTTCTTCAACGACCCCGTGACGAACCCGTTCGCGGGTCTCATCCCGAGCAACCCGAGCCTGAACGGCGCGACCATCTCGCGCCGCCAACTGCTGCTCCCGTTCCCGCAGTTCACCTCCGTCAACTTCGTCGGCGAGAACGTCGGGAAGCTCTGGTACGACTCGGGGCAGGCTTCGCTTGAGAAGCGGATGGGCGCGGGGCTGACGATGTCCCTGGCCTACACGTTCTCGAAGCAGTTGGGCGCGCTCCAGTTCCTGAACCCGCAGGACGCGGCGCCGACGAAGGCGGTGACCGACATCGACAGCACGCACGTCTTCACGACGGGCGGCGTCTACCAGTTGCCTTTCGGGAAGGGGCGGCGCTACTTCGGCAACGTCGGGCGCGCGGCGGAGCTTGTGCTCGGCGGTTGGGACTACAACTGGGTGGGCCAGTTCCGCTCGGGCCGCCCGATCACCCTCCCGACCAACGCGTACCTGATTAAAGACCCGACGCTGTCGGATTCGAGCTTCGACCGCTTCTTCAACAACTGCGTCATGCAGACCGACGGCACGATGCGGCAGGGCATACGCATCGCGGGCACGACCGCGACGACCTTCCAGCCGTGCACAGACCCCGCGTTCGTGCTCCGCAACACGAACAACACGCTGGCGAACACCCCGCTCCGCCTCGCCAACCTGCGCGAGCCGTGGGCGCCGATCTTCGACATGTCGCTCAACAAGAACTTCAACATCACCGAGACCGTCCGGTTCCAGCTCCGCTTCGAGACCTTCAACACCTTCAACACGCCCCTCTTCGGCTCGCCGGGGACGAACACGGGCTGCACGTCCACCAACTGCACCTTCGGCATCCTGATTCCGGAGAACAGCGTGCGCAACTCCAACAACTTCCGCCAGGTTCAGCTCGGGGGCAAGTTCAACTTCTAAAGCGGTTTTCATCCGAGTGGGTGTGAAGTGAGCTTTCAACACAGGGACACGGAGACACGAAGACACGGCTTCTTGAGTAATAACCCCAAGCTGTGTCTCCGTGCCTCCGTGTCTCCGTGTTAAATCGCTCCCGCTTTCACTCAACCGCGAACTGCAATCAATCTTGTGCGGGCGGCGGCTGGGCCGGTGGCTCTTCCGCCGCCGCCTCCTCATCCCCATCCTCCTCCTGCGCGCGGCGCACGCTCGACGTGGCTCGCGCTCTCCCGCGCGGCCAGTATCGCCTTTGTGCATAAGGGTTCTCCTTTGGGGAAGGCCAAAGAAGAAGGTGTTGGGGCCGATCTCGACGTTCACGGCGGCGATTTGGGAGTACCTGGCCGAATGCGTCGATTACGAGCGCTGCCGCATTTATGAATACTTCTCATCCGAGAAGGACGGTCTGCTGTGTGGCGTCGCCGGGGACTTCGCAGTCATCTTCTACAACGAGGGGCTAAACCGCTGCCTGATTCTGAGCGGCGCGACCTCTGACTGAACCGCTTGAATGGCATCGACCGACAGCCTAACGACGGCATGCACCCGGCGCCCCGGCAGCGCGTCTCTCATGCTCGTTGTGTGTGGGCGCGGGTGATGCCGGGCGTTGGGCGGCTACAGGCGTTAGCATTTCTACTGGACGGAGGCAACGATGGCGAGAATTACCGGAATCGGCGGGGTCTTTTTCAAGAGCAGAAATGACCGTGCCGCGCTTGCGGCCTGGTATCAGGAGCACCTGGGCATTCCACTAGAGAGCTTCGGCGGTGCCGTCCTGAGATGGCCGGACGACAAGGCCGAGGACAAGGGGCTCACCGTGTGGCACGTCGCCGAAAAAGAGAGCCAGTGGTTCAGCCCCAGCGACTCGTCTTTTATGATTAACTACCGGGTTGACGACCTCGAGGAGATGATAGCGCAGCTGCGCGCGGGCGGGGTCGAAGTCATCCAGGGCCCCGAGTCTCATGAGAACGGGAAGTTCGCGTGGGTGTTGGACCCCGATGGGAACAAGGTGGAGTTGTGGGAGCCGATGGTCTGGGATGACAAGAACAAGGGCGCTTGAAGCCCGCGCCTGAGCCGCCCGACAACGGCACGCACCCGGCCCGCG
>DASVQJ010000147.1:0-2927 GCA_036389235.1 Pyrinomonadaceae bacterium
AGTTCCAGCGCGAGGCCGCGCGCTCCGGCACCCCCCTGCCCGCGCTCAAGGTCGTCAGCCAGGCCAAGCCCGACCACGACAAGCGCCTCGTCCACGTCACCCTCGACATCAAGCGCGACAACACCGTGCCGATGGCGAAGCCCCAGTAACGTTAGATACACCGAGGCGGGCGGCGTCAGAGGCTCCCGATCCTGCAACGCGCGCCCGCCCGGCGACTTCGACCTCTTGAGAAGGCCGAAACTTAATCCTTCCGCTTCGGCGGCGTGAACCCCATGTGCCTGTAGGCCGCCGGGGTGCAGACGCGGCCGCGCGGCGTGCGGTTGAGGAAGCCGATCTGGATGAGGTACGGCTCGATGATCTCCTCGATGCTTTCGCGCTCCTCGCTGATGGAGGCCGAGATGGTGCCGACGCCCACGGGGCCGCCGTCGAACTTCTCGATGATGGTCGTCAAGACCTTCCGGTCGATCTCGTCCAGCCCGAACTTGTCGACCTCCATCTCGTCGAGCGCGCGCCGCGCCACCTCGCGCGTGACGCGCCCGTCGTACTCGACCTCCGCGTAGTCGCGCACGCGCCTGAGCAGGCGGTTCGCGATGCGCGGCGTGCCGCGCGCCCGCCGCGCGATCTCCGACGCGCCCGACGCCTCCATCTCCACCCCCAAAATTTCGGCCGAGCGGTGGACGATGATTTCGAGGTCTTTCTGCGAGTAGAAGTCCAGGTGGAAGACGATGCCGAAGCGCCCGCGCAAGGGGGCCGTGATGAGCCCCGCGCGCGTCGTCGCGCCGACTAAAGTGAACTTCGGCAGGTCTAACTTAATCGAGCGGGCGGCCGTGCCCTGCCCGATCATGATGTCGAGCTGGTAGTCCTCCATCGCGGGGTACAAGACCTCCTCGATCTGAGGCTTGAGCCGGTGTATCTCGTCGATGAAGAGGACTTCGCCCTCCTGCAAGTTCGTCAGGACGGCCGCGAGGTCGCCGCCGCGCTCGATGGCGGGCGCGCTGACACTCTTGAGCGGCGCGTCCATCTCGGACGCGATGATCTGCGAGAGCGTCGTCTTGCCGAGGCCCGGCGGGCCGAAGAAGAGGACGTGGTCGAGCGCCTCGCGCCGCGCCTTCGCCGCGCGCAGGAAAATCTTGAGGTTCGTCGTGATCTTCGGCTGCCCGACGTACTCTTCGAGCGACCGGGGCCGCAGGGAGGACTCGACCAACTGGTCGTCCTGCGTCGCCGCGCCCGAGACCTCGCGCGGCATCTCGACAACGTTTTTGAGCGCCTCCGGCGCCGCCTGTGACATCTCTTAAAAGCCCCCTTGCCTGTCCCGTCCGCCGCCAACATTTGAGGCCGTCATTATGCCACGCGCGGGCAAATGTTTCAAGCATGAAACGAAAAAAAATCGAAAAGCTTTAACCACAGAGACACAGGGGCACAGCTAAATGCTCTTAGCTGTGCCCCTGTGTCTCTGTGGTTAAATTTTTAGCGCGCCGCGTCGCCCGCAGTGAGTTGGAGGCGCGTGCTGGCGCGGTCGAGGCGCGCGCGGACGTCGGCGAGTTCTTCGGGCGTGCCGCTGAAGCCGCCGAGGAGGCGCTCGGCCTCTTCGCGGTCGGCGCGGGCGCGGGCGGCGTCCACCTCTTCGGGGAACTCGGCGAGGTCTGCGAGGACGGAGACGCGGTCGTCGTTGACCTCGACGAAGCCGCCCGAGACGAGCAGGCGCCGCGTCGTCGCGCCCTGCGTGTAGGAGAGCACGCCCGTCTGGAGCGCAGAGATGAGCGGCGTGTGGCCGGGCAGGATGCCCAGCTCGCCGCCGAGGCCGGGCACGGTCACGGCGTCCGCCTGCTCCGACAGCAGGCGCCGCTCCGGCGTGATGACGTCTAGTTGAAGGGCCATTTTCTTAAGTGATGAGTGGTGGGTGATGAGTGATGAGGTAAGTGCCGTTTCTTACTCACTTATCACTCATCACTCATCACGCGCCTTCAGGCGCCGGCGGCCATGCGGGCGGCCTTCTCGCGCGCCTCTTCGATGGTGCCGACCATGTAGAACGCCTGCTCGGGGAGGTCGTCGTGCTTGCCGTCGATGATCTCCTGGAAGCTCTTGATGGTGTCGGCGACGGGGACGTACTTGCCCTCCATGCCCGTGAACTGCTGCGCGACGAAGAAGGGCTGCGAGAAGAAGCGCTGCACCTTGCGCGCGCGGCTGACGACCAGCTTGTCGTCGTCGGAGAGCTCGTCGAGGCCGAGGATGGCGATGATGTCCTGGAGGTCTTTGTAGCGCTGGAGGATCTGCTTGACCGCCTGCGCCGTGCGGTAGTGGTCTTCGCCGACGATGCGCGGGTCGAGGATGCGCGAAGAGGAGGTGAGCGGGTCGACCGCCGGGTAGATGCCCAGCTCGACGATCTGGCGCGAGAGCGCGGTGACGGCGTCGAGGTGCGCGAACGTCGTCGCGGGCGCCGGGTCGGTGTAGTCGTCCGCGGGGACGTAGACGGCCTGGATGGACGTGATCGACCCGGTGCGCGTCGAGGTGATGCGCTCCTGCAACTCGCCCATCTCGGTGGCGAGGTTCGGCTGGTAGCCGACGGCCGAGGGCATGCGCCCGAGGAGCGCCGACACCTCAGAGCCCGCCTGCGTGAAGCGGAAGATGTTGTCCACGAAGAGCAGCACGTCGAGGCCCTGGTCGCGGAAGTACTCGGCGACCGTGAGGCCCGAGAGCGCGACGCGCAGGCGCGCGCCCGGCGGCTCGGTCATCTGCCCGTAGACGAGCGCCACCTTCGACTGGCCGATGGTGTTCATGTCCACCTTCGTCATGTCGAACTCGCCGGTCTCGTGGAAGTGGTGGTTGAACTCTTCGCCGTACTGGATGACCTGCGACTCGACCATCTCGCGCAAAAGGTCGTTGCCCTCGCGCGTGCGCTCGCCGACGCCCGCGAAGACCGAGAAGCC
>DASVQJ010000148.1:0-32252 GCA_036389235.1 Pyrinomonadaceae bacterium
GACGCCGTCGAAGCCGGGCAGCTCATAATCGACGACGAGTGCGTCCGGCCGGTCGATGCGCAGGAGGTTGAGCGCGTGCTGGCCGTCGAAGGCCGCGCGCACCTCGTAGGCGGCCGAGCGCATCAGCAGGTTGACCTGCGCCATCCGCGCCGCGTCCGAGACGACGAGCATCACGCGGCGGAGCTTTCCGCCCGCCCGCAGAACGCCCGCCTGCGTCGCCGCGAAGGGCGCGGGTTCGTTCCCGGCGCTCGTCGTCCTCTGCCTCTGCGCGGCCGCGCCGCCGCCCGCTTCCGCGAAGCCGTAAACGACGACGCGCGCGGCGGAGTTCTCGGCGCGCGCGTCACCCAGCGCGGCCTCGGCTTGCTCGACCAGCCGCTCGACCTCCGAGCCGTGCGCGGGGAAGGAGGAGATGCCGACGAAGAGTTCGCCGCCGCGTTGAGATTCCGCGAACTCTTCGCGCAGGCGCGAGAGGGTGGCGCGCGCCGCAGCCCCGTCGGCGCCGTGAACGTAGACGAGCAGCGTCGCCGGGCCGTAGAAGGCCACGGCGTCGAGCCGCCGCAGGTTGAGCTTCAAAAAACCGTGCGCGCCCGCGAGCGCCGCAGAGCGCGCGTGCGCGCCGTCACCGTCCGGCGCCTCTTCAACATCGCCCCCGGCCTCGACGAGCGCGAGCGAGCCGGACGCGCCCGCGCGCGCGTCCGACGCGACGGCGTCGAGCAGGAAGAGGAAGTTGTCTATCTCGGAGCGCTGTTCGGCGACGGCGGGCGCGGAGCGGCGCCCCGACTCCACCCGCCAGAGGAGCGACGAGAGACGAGCGCGCAACTCTTCGGCAGTCACGTCCTGTGCGAAGTAGTCGTCGGCGCCGAGGTGCTGCGCGGCGCTGCGGAGCGCGCGGCCGTCCGCGCGGAAGAGGAAGAGAACGGGCAGCGCGAAGCTCGAAGGCTCCGCCCGCAGCCGCCGGGCGAGCGCGACGAGCCGCCCCTCGCCCTCGCGTTCGCCGAAGACCAGAAGGACGGCGGCCGGCGCGGGCTCTTCGGCGACGCGGAGCGGGGCGGACTCCGCGTCCGAGGAGTCCCCGGCGAAACCGGCCTCGGCGAGCCTCTGGCGCAGCGAGTCTAACTCTGTGCCCTTGTCGGCGACGAGCAGCACGCGCCTCGGGGCTTTGTCGGTCGTGGCTTCTGACATCTATCGGTGTCGGTCGTTGAAAGTCGTGTTGCCGAGAACTTCTTCGTCGGCGCAATCATACCCCGACACCCCCGCGGCCAAACAGCGCGGGCGCACAAACGAAGGGGGACGGCGCTGAGTCCGTCCCCCGTATTCGGTCTTTTAATTTCAGGTCGGGCTCACTGGCTGACGAGCCGGAGCTTGCCTTCGGGCGTGCGGACGGCGAAGACCTGCGTCTCGTAGACGAGCGGCGGCGGCTCCGCGGCCTTGAGTTTCGCGATCTGCGTGCGCGAGACGCGCGGGGCCAGCCGCGCCGTCGAGGGGTCGCGCAGCAGCGCGTAGCGCTCCGAGATGCGGCGCACGTACTCCTGCGTCTCGCGGTAGGGCGGGACGCTCCGCCCGTACTTCAGCACCGCGCCCTCGCCCGCGTTGTAGCCCGCCAGGGCGAGGCGCACGTCGCCGTCGAACATGTTGAGCAGAATGCGCACGTATTTGACGCCGCCCTCGATGTTCTGCTGCGGGTCGAAGATGTCGCGCACGCCGAGGCGCGCGGCCGTCGCCGGCATCAACTGCATCAGGCCGCGCGCGCCCTTGTTCGAGAGCGCGAAGCGCTTGAAGGAGGACTCGCGGTGCATGATGGAGTAGATGAGCAGCGGGTCTACGCCGTGCCGGTTGCTCGAATCGACGATGAAGCTGTCCACTTTGGCGTCGCCCGTCGAGAAGCCTTCGAGCGCGGTGCCCGCGGCCATCGGCACTGCGGGCGCGGCGGAAGGACGCGGGGCGGCGGGTTGGGCGGCGGGCTGTACGGAGGCGGCGGCCGACGGCACGGAGCGCGAGGTCAGCTTCAGGCGCTTGCCCTGGCGCGCGGCCGGGGGGATTTGGGCGGGCGTCTCGACGCGCACGGCGCCGGGCACGTCGAAGTCGTCGAAGCGGTAGGCGCCCGGGCCGGCCTGCTGCGCGGAGGCGGTCAGGCAGGGGAGGAGGATTAGGACGAAGGCGGCGGGAAGTTTTTTCATGGCCTTGCTTGTTCCGTGTGTGGCGGGGCGCTTTGAAAGTTCGTCTGAGGGCGGGGGCGCTCGCCGCGTCTTTGACGCGCCGAACGAGCGCTCAGACAGGATAACACACGCGGAAGAGCTTGTTCAACAAAATTACCGGTTTGTTTAACTTGAACTATTTATCTAATTGCGGCAGGCACCGAAGCCGTTTCGGGTGAGGTCGGGCTGCGGGAGGGGCTGACGGCGGGCGGGTTCGGGGTGGGAGTCTTGACAGCGCGTGTATGATGAAAGCTGCTTACCAAGCGGGTCAATTCTCCGGCATTTAACGCGTGCGACCGCCAGCGCACCTCACCCAACAGGAGAACCAGATGAAGAGACTACTGACCGCGATCTTCGCGGCGTCGCTCTGCCTTTCCGCCGCCGCCGCGCAGAACACCAACACGTCCACGTCCGCCACGAACGCAGGCACGACAAAGAAGCGCGGCCCCGTCTTCCGCGCCACGAAGGAGCAGATCAAGCAGGCGCAAGCCATTCTCAAGCAGCGCGGCCTCTACGCGGGCGAGCCCACGGGCAAGCTCGACACGCCGACGCGCGACGGCCTCAAGAAGTATCAGGAGGCCGAAGGGCTCAAGGTGACGGGGACGCTCAACGCGGCGACCCTCCAGAAGATGAACGTCGCGCTCACAGACAAGCAGAAGGAGTGGGTGGCCGCGCACAGCCAGACGGGCCGGTAAGCCGAGGCGGAGGCCCGGCCGTCAGGGAGGCCGTGCCGCCCGACGAAGGAAGGAGGGTTGACGAAAGACCGCGTGTCTTTCGTCAACCCTCCTTCCGTGTTCGATTGACCCTGTGCGGCCGACCGACGCCCTCCCTCGCGGCCGGGCCTCCGCCCCTCAGGCCGCGGCGCCCTGTTGGGTGAGGAGGCGTTCGACGATCTGGTAACTCGCCTCAAGGGCCTCGCTGAGCTTCTGTGGCTCGGGGCCGCCGCCCTCGGCCATGTCGGGCTTGCCGCCGCCGCGGCCGCCGATGATGGGCGCAAGCTCTTTGATGACCTGCCCGGCCGGGACGCGCTTCGAGAGGTCGGGCGAGGTGCGCACGATGAGCGAAGCCTTGCCGTCGGCGCGTCGGCCGAGCACGACGACGCCCGTCTTGATCTGCGCGAGCAGCGTGTCGGAGAGTTGCCGCAAGGCTGAAGCGTCGAGGTCGCTCGCCTCGCGCGCGAGCACGAGGACTCCGCCGGCGACCTCGCGCGCCTCCTGCCCGTTCTGCGCCTGCGCGCCCGCGCCGAGCGCGAGCTTGAGTCGCAGCTCGTCGGCCTCGCGCCGCGCCTTCTTCAGCTCCTCCTGCAAGCGCGCGACCGCCGCCGGCACGTCGCCGCGCGTCGAGCGCAGCTCGCCGGAGATTTGGTCAACGAGCGCTTCGGTCTCCTGGAAGCGGTTGAAGGCGTCGCGGCCCGTGACGGCGCGGATGCGGCGCGTGCCCGAGGCGATTGATTCGTCGCTCACAATCTTGAAGAGCCCGATGTCGCCCGTCGCGCGGACGTGCGTGCCGCCGCAGAGTTCTTTGGAGAAGACGCCCTCCTCGCCGGGCACGGTCAGGACGCGCACGCGCTCGGCGTACTTCTCGCCGAAGAGCGCCATCGCGCCGGACTGCATCGCCTGTTCGAGCGGGACCAGTTCCGTCCGCACGGGCTCGTTGCGCAGGACGTGGTAGTTGACGAGGCGTTCTACCTCGGCGATCTCGTCGCGCGTCACCGGCTGGAAGTGCGAGAAGTCGAAGCGCAGGTAGTTGGGCGCGACGACCGAGCCGGCCTGCTTGACGTGCGTGCCTAAGACTTCGCGCAGCGCCGCGTGCATCAGGTGCGTCGCCGTGTGGTTGCGACGCGTCGCGTCGCGCTTCTCGCCATCGACCTGCGCCGTCACGGTGTCGCCCACTTTCAACGAGCCGCGCTCCACGCGCACGCGGTGGACGACGAGGCCGCCGGTCGGCGTCGGGGGCGTGTCGTTGACGACGGCGTGCGCAGAGTTGTTGTAGAGCGCGCCGGTGTCGCCGACCTGCCCGCCCGACTCGGCGTAGAAGGGCGTGCGGTCGAGGACGACTTCGCCCTCCTCGCCCTCGTTCAACTCCTCGACCTCGTCCTCGCCGCGCAGCAGCGCGGAGACCTTCGCGCCTTCGGTGCGCGTCTCGTCGTAGCCCGTGAACTCCGACGCGCCGACGCGCCCGGCGACCTGCGCGTAGACGGGGTTGGCCTTGGACGCGGCGGCGGCGTGGCCCTTCGCGCCGGCGCCCTGAATCTCGCGCAGGGCGCGGTCGAACTCCTCGTTGTAGGTGTCCTCTTCGACCACGAAGCCGCGCTCTTCGAGGCCGACGCGGATGAGGTCGCGCGGCGTGCCGAAGGTGTCGTAGAGGCGCGCGAGTTCGCGGTAGTCGGGCATCTCGCCTTCGGACGCCGTGGCGAAGAGGGCTTCGAGCTTTTGCAGGCCCACGGTGAGCGTCGAGCCGAAGCGTTCCTCTTCGAGCCTGACCATGCGGCCGACGAAGTCGCGCGCGGCTTCGAGCTCGGGGTAAGCCTCGCGCATCTGTTCGACGACGAAGTCCGTCACTTGGTGGAAGAAAGCGCCTTCGAAGCCGAGCGCTTTCCGCCCCTGGTAGATGGCGCGGCGCATGATCTTTCTCAGAACGTAGTTGCGCCCCTCGTTGCCCGGCAGGATGTTGTCGGCGATGGAGAAGGCCGCGGCGCGCGCGTGGTCGGCGACGACGCGCATGGCGAAGCCCTCGGGCGTGTCCGGCTCGTAGTGGCGGTCGGCGAGCTTCGCCGTGAAGAGGACGATGTTTTTGAGGAGGTCCGTGTCGTAGTTCGTCTGCACGCCCTGCATGACGACCGTGAGCCGTTCGAGCCCCGCGCCCGTGTCCACGGACGGCGCGGGCAGGGGTTCGAGCGCGTACGTGCCCGGCCCCGTCTCGACGCGGTTGTACTGCATAAAGACGAGGTTCCAAATCTCCATCGTCGTGTCGCCGGGGCCGTTGACGAGTTCGGGGCGGTTGAACTCGGGGTCTTCCGGGTGCTCGCCGAGGTAGTAGTTGATCTCGGAGTTCGGGCCGCAGGGGCCGGTCTCGGCCATCTGCCAGAAGTTGTCCTTGCGGCCGAAGCGGAGGATGCGCTCGGGGCGCGCGCCGACCTTCTGCCAGAGCGCGACGGCCTCCTCGTCGGCGGGCACCTCTTCGTCGCCCGCGAAGACGGTGAACCAGAGGCGCTCGGGGTCGAGCTTCAGCTCGTTGACGAGGAAGTCCCAGGCGAAGCGGATGGCCTCCTCCTTGAAGTAGTCGCCGAAGGAGAAGTTGCCGAGCATCTCGAAGAAGGTCTGGTGGCGCGCGGTCTTGCCGACCTCGTCGAGGTCGTTGTGCTTGCCGCCCGCGCGCAGGCACTTCTGCGAGGAGGCGGCGCGCTTGTAGTCGCGCCGCTCGGTGCCGAGGAACACGTCCTTGAACTGGTTCATCCCGGCGTTGGCGAACAGAAGCGTCGGGTCTTTGGCGGGCAGGAGCGGGCTCGACGCCACGCGCCGGTGGCCGTGCCGCTCGAAGTAGCTGAGAAACTTTTCGCGTAGCTCGTTTCCGGTAATCATAAAACAGTAGTCAGTAGTCAGTAGTCAGTAGCCAGTAGAGGCTGACCCTTCGACGGCGTGAATACTTGACGTAATCTCCTTGTCAGGGAGTTTAGCATGTGGCCGCGGGGCGGGCGAAACAGGCCGGGCGGGGCGTCAGGCGCCGTCCTCGTCAGCGGCATCTTCATCCTGAGCGTCGGAGGCTTCGCCGACTTTGCGGATGATGAGGTCGTAGGAGAAGCCGAGGCGGAGGAGGTGGTCGTAGAGGCTTTTGGTCTCGGGGCGCGTCGCGGGCCGGCCGCGGAGGCGTATGCGCTTCTCGATGGCGCGGGCGATGAGTTCCTCTTCGGGCGTCTCCTGGTAGACGAGTTCGAGGGCGGCGTCGGCCGTCTCCTTCGAGACCTTCTTCGTCTGGAGGTCGCGCGCGAGGCGCTGGCGGCCGACCGGCTTCTGCCTGACCCTGTAAGAGGCGAAGCCGAAGGCGAAGCGCTCGTCGTCGAGGTAGCCGTACTCCTTGAGCTTGGCGAGCGCGTAGTCGACGGCCGCCTCGTCCGCCCACTGCTTCTCCAAAAGGCGCTCGCGCAGCTCTTGCACGGAGCGCGGCTTGGCGGCGAGGAGTTTGACGGCCCTTTGCAGCGTGCGCTCGCGCGCCTTCTCGGCGTCGATTGGGCGCGCAGGCTTGGCCTTCCGCCGCTCCTCTTCGAGGTCGGCGTTGATCTGCCGCTCCGTCTTCGACGGCCGCGGCCTGTACTTCGGTGTGTCCTTCCGGCTCTTCCGCATCTCTGCGAATACTCTACCCGCCCCCCTTCTGGTCGGCAAACGTTTGCTTTAAGATTGAACGCGCATGGACGGCATTCTCATCATCGACAAGCCCGAGGGCTGGACCTCGCACGACGTGGTGGCGCGCGTCCGCCGCGTTTTGAAGGAGAAGCGCGTCGGGCACACGGGCACGCTCGACCCTTTCGCGACGGGCGTGCTGGTGCTGCTGGTCGGCCGCGCGACGCGGCTGGCGCAGTTCCTCGCCGGGGCCGAGAAGGAGTACGCGGCGACGATACGCCTGGGCTTCGCGACCGACACGGGCGACCTGACGGGCGAGCGGCGGGCGGGCGTGGGGAGCGCGGACTGCGCGGCCCTCAAGCCCGAGGAGGTCGAGGCGGCGCTCGCGCCGCTGCGCGGCGACATCAGTCAGGTGCCGCCGATGTACTCGGCGAAGAAGGTCGCGGGGAAGAAGCTCTACGAGCTGGCGCGCAGGGGCGAGGAGGTCGAGCGCAGGGCCGTGCCCGTCCGCGTGAGCGAGTTTGAGATTGTTGCCGACGAGGACGGAAGTTTTTCGCGCCGCAACGAGGACGGGACGTGCGACGTGCGCGCGCGCGTCGTCTGCTCGGCCGGGACGTACGTGCGCGCGCTGGCCGAGTCGGTCGGCGAAAACTTGAAGACGGGCGCGCACCTCGCCGGGCTCCGCCGCACGCGGGCCGGCGACTTCGGGCTTGAAAGGGCGGTCCCTTTGGAAGGGCTGCCGAAGCTGGTCGAAGAGGGGACGGAGTTTTTAGTCCCCCCGGGAGCGGCGCTCCCCCGCATGCCCTCGGCGCATCTAACGGCCGCGGAGGCGCGCCGTGTGCGGCACGGCGCGGCGGTCGCGGCCGGGGCGGCGCGCGGCTGGGAGGACGGCGGGCACGTCGCGCTGCTCGACGAGCGGGGCGCGCTCCTGGCGGTCGGAGCCTACGACGCCGCGGCGTCGCTCGTGCGGCCGCGCGTGATGCTGGCGGCCGAAAAATAACTGTTGACCGGGGCGGGAGGGCGCTGTGCTATACTTGCCGCCAACGGCAGTCGTCGCGGATTGACCCGGCATCAAAGCCAAAGCTGACAGTCTTCTCCCTTTGAAAAACAGCTCGTTGAGGAGTTGAACGGAACTCGACGGCGCGGCGGGCCCGGTCTCGCGCGTTTCGACCCGCACACGCGCATCGAGGGAGGTTCCTCAAGGCGGCCCGCCGCGGCGGGGCCGCCTGACTTTTCAGTTGAGGGCGTGGCTCAACACGCCGTCCTTCCAGCGCGCGAAGCCGAGTGTGAGGTTTACAGAAGGCTATGCAAGAGCAGGATGGCAGCGGCAGCAAGTTCGACATTTCGGCGCGGCTCGAAGCGCTGCGCCAGGAGCACGCGGCGCTGGCGTGGGAGGGGAGCTTCCGCGACTACTTCGAGCTGGTCACGCAGAACCCCCGCCTCGCCGAGCTCTCCCACGCGCGCATCAACGACATGATCCACGCCGCCGGCTTGGAGAAGTTGAACGAGGGGACGCGCGACGAGGTCGCGCGCTACAAGTTCTTCGCCTCCGAGCTCTACGGCATCGAGGAGCCCATCGCGCGCATCGTCGAGTACTTCAAGTCGGCCGCGCAGCGCCTCGAAGTCCGCAAGCGCATCCTGCTCCTGATGGGGCCGGTCGGCGGCGGCAAGTCGACGATTGTGACGATGCTCAAGCGCGGCCTTGAGGAGTGGACGCGCACCGAGGCCGGGGCCGTCTACGCCATCAAGGACTGCCCGATGCACGAGGAGCCGCTCCACCTCATCCCGGCGGAGCTGCGCCCCGAGATCGAAAAACATTACGGCATCTACATCGAAGGCGACCTCTGCCCGCAGTGCCGCTACGCGCTCGAACACACCTACGGCGGCCGGCACGAGGACGTGCGGGTCCACCGCATCGTCTTCTCCGAGAAGCAGAGGGTCGGCATCGGCACCTTCGCGCCCTCGGACCCGAAGTCGCAGGACATCACGGAGCTGACCGGCTCCATCGACCTCTCGACCATCGGCGAGGTCGGCGTCGAGTCGGACCCGCGCGCCTACCGGTTCGACGGCGAGCTGAACATCGCCAACCGGGGCGTGATGGAGTTCATCGAGATGCTGAAGGTGGACGAGAAGTTCCTCTACTCGTTGCTGACGCTCTCGCAGGAGCAGAACATCAAGACCGGCCGCTTCGCCATGCTCTACGCCGACGAGGTCATCCTCTCGCACACGAACGAGAACGAGTACGTCGCGTTCGCGGGCAACAAGAAGAGTGAGGCGCTGCAAGACCGCATCATCCTCGTCAAAGTCCCTTACAACCTCCGCGTCTCGCAGGAGGAGAGAATCTACTACAAGCTCCTCAACCAGTCGGAGATTTTGCGCAACGTCCACATCGCGCCGAACACGCTGCGGGTGGCCGCGATGTTCGCCGTCATGACGCGGCTCGAAGAGCCGAAGCGCGCCAACGTCGACGTCGTCAAGAAGATGAAGCTCTACGACGGCGAGGACGTCGAAGGGTACAAGTCGAAGGACGTGCGCGAGCTGAAGGAGGAGGCGGTGCGCGAGGGCATGGACGGCATCAGCCCGCGCTACATCATCAACCGCCTCTCGGGCGCGCTCGTGCGCGACGGCATCACCTGCATCAACCCCATCGACGCGCTGCGCGCCATCAAGGACGGGTTCGAGCAGCACACCGGCATCAACCCCGAGCAGCGCGAGCGCTACCTCAACCTCATCTCGTCGGCGCGCAAGGAGTACGACGAGCTGGCGAAGGTCGAGGTGCAGCGCGCCTTCGTCTACTCGTTCGAGGAGATGGCGCGCACCATCTGCAACAACTACCTCGACAACGTCGAGGCGTACTGCAACAAGGAGAAGATCAAGGACCCCATCACCGAGGAGGAGATGGAGCCCGACGAGCAGCTGATGCGCTCCATCGAGGAGCAGATCGGCATCAGCGAGAACGCCAAGAACACCTTCCGCCAGGAGATACTCATCCGCATCTCCTCCTACGCGCGCAAGGGCCGCCAGTTCGAGTACACCTCGCACGAGCGCCTGAAGGAGGCCATCGAGAAGAAGATTTTCGCCGACCTGAAGGACGTGGTGAAGATCACGACCTCCGCCAAGACGCCCGACCCCGACCAGCTCCGCCGCATCAACGAGGTCGTCGACCGCCTCGTCCGCGACGGCGGCTACTGCCCCGTCTGCGCCAACGAGCTGCTGACCTACGTCGGCACGCTCCTCTCGCGCTGACCGAGGGCGACGAGCAACGACGCGAACGGCGCCCGCCCTTCCCGACAGGAGTGCGGGCGCCGCCCTTTAGGGCTTTAACTTGAGGACGCTTAACCGCCGCGCGTTCAAGGAGAGAATTGAATGGGCGACGAAGAGAGAGGCGACAGCAACGGACAGGAGTTGCCGAGCGCGGGCGATCTGCTGCGCTGGGCCGAAAAGACGCAGCGCACCATCGGCTTCATGGTTCAGCAGCAGGCGCAGTTCCAGGCGAAGTCCGAAACTGACATGCAGCGGCTGCGCGAGCTGCACGTGCAGAACGAGGAGAGGTGGGCGCAGAACGAGGAGAGGTGGGCACGCGCGGACGAGAGGTGGGAGCGTACGCGAGAACAAATCCTCGCCCTCCTCGCCGTCGCGGAGATGCACGAGCAAGAGATCAGCGAACTCAGGCGCACGCAAGCGGAGTCTCAGGCGCGGACTGACGCAAAGATGGCGGAGACTGGCGAGCGCGTTGACGCGCTGGTGGGCACCGTCGAGCGGCTCATCAGCGGGCGGCGCGGCGGCGGGAAGAGGGAAGAGGGTTCGGGATGACGAACGACTCGCAGATTTCGGGGACGATCCAGCGCAACGACTGGTCTTTGCAGCGCAAGGGCATCATCGACCAGGAGCGGCACAAGGAGCGCGTGAAGGAGGCCGTGCGCAAGAACCTCGGCTCCATCGTCTCGAACGAGGCCATCATCCTCTCGGACGGCAAGCGCACCGTCAAAGTCCCCATCCGCTCGCTCGACGAGTACAAGTTCCGCTTCGACCACCGCAAGAAGAAGCACGTCGGCACGGGCGACGGCAAGACGCGCGTCGGCGACGTCATCGCGCGCGAGGGGCAGGGCCAGGGGCAGGGGCCGGGCAAGGGGCCGGGGCCGGCCGGCCAGGACGCCGGCGCCGAGTACTACGAGGCCGAGGTGGACATCGACGAGCTGGCCGCGCTCATCTTCGAAGACCTCCAACTGCCCTTCCTCGAAGACAAGGCGAAGAAGGCCGTCCAGTCGAAGACGACGCGCTTCAACGAGATCCGCCGCACCGGCGTCTTCTCGAACCTCGACAAGCGCCGGATGATCCTGGAGAACATCAAGCGCAACGCCCGCGAGTCGAACGAGCCGCGCTTCGGCGGCGTCCGCAAGGAAGACCTCCGCTTCAAGACCTGGGAGGAGGACAAGCGCTACGAGTCGAACGCCGTGGTGCTGGCGCTGATGGACGTGTCGGGCTCGATGGGCGAGTTCAAGAAGTACATCGCGCGCTCCTTCTTCTTCTGGATGGTTCGGTTCCTGCGGACGAAGTACGACAACGTGGAGATCGTCTTCGTGTCGCACCACACGGAGGCGAAGGAGGTGTCGGAGGAGCAGTTCTTCACGCAGGGCGAGTCGGGGGGGACGGTCGTCTCTTCGGCCTACCAGCTCGCGCTCGACATCATCAACACGCGCTACCGGCCCTCGGACTGGAACATCTACCCGTTCCACTTCTCCGACGGCGACAACTACTACTCGGACAACGAGGAGGCCGTCAGATTAGCCGACGAGCTGATCAGGACGTGCAACCTCTTCGGCTACGGCGAGATCGGCGAGGAGGGCGGCGGCGGGTATCGGAGAAGCTCGGGCGCGCTGCTCTCCATCTTCAACGACCGCCTGCGCCGGAAGGAGCGCTTCATCGGCGTCCGCATCGACGACAAGGAGGACGTCTACCCCGCCCTCAAACAGTTCTTCGGCCGCCGCGGCGTCGAAGCCTGAGCCCCGCCCGAGTCACGCCCGAACCGAAGTCCCGCGCCCCGCCTTAAGCCCCCGCGCCCCGCCGATTCAAAAAAGTGGATGACATCCACGTAAATTCATTTACAATGCCCGCCCAGCAGCGACGAGTTCGCCAGAGCGGCCCGGCAGCCCCGCGGCGCCGCCGAAGATTCTTCAGAGCATTCTTCGAGCAAGCGGTCAACGAGGAGCGCACGCGCCTTCAGCGGGCTCTCCTCATCTTCGCCTTCCGCCACGGAATCTAAACACTTATCGGGTCGGAGAAGGAGCACACCATGAGAATTTCAGGACGAAGCTTTTCGAAGTACGCGCCGGGGCGCCTCCCCGGCGTCGCACTCCCGGCGTGCCTGCTACTGCTGCTCTGCCTCGGCGCGCCCGCCGCCGCGCAGGTGACGGCGAGCGCCTCGGTCGAGGGCACGGTCAAGGACATCAAGGAGGCGGTCGTCGCCGGCGCCTCCGTCACCGTCACCAACGCCGCGACGGGGCTCTCGCGCACGGCGGCCACGGGCGACGAGGGGAGTTACAGGATCGACCTCCTGCCCGCGGGCCTCTACGACCTGAAGGTCACGGCCCCCGGCTTCGGCGACGTGAGCGCCAGCAAGGTCGAGCTGCTCGTCGGCAAGACGACGACGCTCGACTTCACGCTGTCGCCGGGCTCGCGCGCCGAGACGGTGACGGTGACGAGCGAGGCGCCGCTGCTCGACCAGCAGAAGACCGACGTCAGCCTCAACATCACCCCGCGCGAGGTGCAGGACCTGCCGCTCAACGGCCGCGACCTCGGCAACCTCGCCTACCTCGCCCCCGGCGCCAAGCCCGTCGACTCCTACGACCCGACCAAGCGGCGCATCGCCGTCTTCGGCGTCAACGGCTCCTCGGGGCGCAACGTCAACGTCACGGTCAACGGCATCGACAACAAGGACAACACCGTGGGCGGCCCCGTCATGCAGTTCCCGCTCGAAGCCATCCAGGAGTTCGTCATCAGCACGCAGCGCTTCTCGGCCGTCAACGGGCGGAGCGAGGGCGCGGCCGTCAACGTCGTGACCAAGTCGGGCGGGAACCGCTTCCACGGGTCGATGTTCTACCAGCTGCGCGACAAGAAGCTGAACGCGCTCGAAGTGGACCCGACGACGGGGCAGAAGGTGGCGGAGAAGCCGCCGTTCAACCGCAAGATTTGGGGCGGCTCCATCGGCGGCCCGATCCGCTTCCCGCACTTCGGCGAGGGCGGCCCCGTCACGCACGGCGACGACCGCACCTTCTTCTTCTTCGCCCTCGAACGGCAGAACGAGGTGACCTCGATCCCCGTCACCGCCACCGCCTTCAAGGAGCTGAGCCTCGTGACCTTCCTCGGCGCCAAGCCCTCGACCGTCATCCCGACGCCGTACAAGGACTGGCGCGTCAACGCGCGCATCGACCACACCTTCAACACGCGGCACAGCGTCTTCGCCAGCTACAACGACCAGAGCAACATCGGCCTGAACGACCAGTCGACCAACAACACCGACCTGACCGGGGGCAACTTCACCACGAACCGGCTGCAACTCGGCAACCTGACGCTCAACTCGGCGCTCTCGAACACGGTGGTCAACGCGGCGACGGTCGGGTTCCAGTACTGGCACAACCTGATCGACTCCGACCTGCGGGTGCCGAACATCACCTTCCCGCAGGGCATCAGCTTCGGCACCAACGTCAACGTGCCGCAGGAGTCCTACCAGCAGAAGTACCAGTTCAAGGACGACCTCTCGGTCGTCAGGGGCAACCACACGTTCAAGACCGGCTTCGACTACCTGTGGGAGCCGAAGCTCGGCGGGTTCTTCAAGTTCAACCCGACGCTCGAAATCGACTTCACGCAACTGCCGAGCGCCATCCTCGCGCTGCCGCAGGGCTTCTCGACGCCCGGCATCGTCGGCGGCATGACGGCCACGTCCGGCGACCCTTACTTCAACCTGCCGGGCGGCGCGAAGATGTTCGGCGCCTACTTCCAGGACGACTGGAAGGTGACCCCCCGCCTGACGGTCAACCTCGGGCTGCGCTACGACAAGGACTTCAACCTCATCGGCGGCACCGCCCAGGACAAGAACCGCACCTACCTCGCCCTGAAGGCCATCAACCACCCGGCCGCGCGCTCGCTGCCGCAGGACGACAACCTCGACTTCAGCCCGCGCGTCGGCTTCGCCTGGGACATGACGGGCAGCGGCAACCACGTCCTGCGCGGCGGCTACGGCCTCTACTACGGGCAGGTCTTCCTCAACATCCCGCTCTTCATGATCCAGCAGGCCAACCCCACCATCTTCGCCAGCGTCTTCAGCATCGCCGCCGGCGACGTGGTGCCGGGGACGAACATCCTGCTCTCGAACTGGCGGTTCGGCATCGACCCGCTGCCGACCATCCCGCCGCCGCAGACGCAGCTCGCCGCGGCCAACACCGGGCGCATCATGGACCCGGACTACCAGAACCCCTACACGCAGCAGTGGAACGTCGGCTACGCGTGGCAGTTCAACCAGTACTCGGTGCTGGAGGTGGACTACGTGCACGTGCTGGGGCTGCACGAGTCGAAGACGGTCAACATCAACCCGACGCGGGCGATCTTCCTCGCCGGCAACGGGGCCGAGATCACCTCGCGCCCGCTGACCGCGGCGCTGACCGCCGCCGGGCAGCCGGCGCTCGGGCGCATCGACCTTGAGGCGTCGGTCGGGCGCTCGCGCTACGACGGCATGAACGTCAACTACCGCCGCCGGCTGCACCGGAGCGTGAGCGTCAACGCCACCTACACGCTCGCGCGCGCGCTCGCCTACAACGGCAACTCCGCGGCCTTCCGCAACCGCGCGTGGAACCCGTTCGACATCTTCGCCCCGTACGAATACGGCCCCACGCCGACCGACACGCGCCACCGCCTCTCCCTGAGCGGCGTCGTCAACCTGCCGGGCGGGTTCCAGCTCGCCCCCATCGTGCAGGCCGAGTCGGCCCGCCCGTACACGGCCGGCTACGGCGCCAGCGCGGACATCCTCGGCGTCGGCTCCGGGCGCGGCACCGCGCACGTCGTCGTCTTCAACGACAACCCCGACGACCTGACGGCCACGCTCAAGGCGTTCGGCGACCCGACCGCCTCGAACGCCAACCGCGTCCTGTACCGCAACTGCCTGCGGGCGGGCAACTGCACGTTCGCCCCCTTCAACAACGTGCGCGGGCAGCCCTTCTTCAACGTCGACCTGCGCGTCAGCAAGAACTTCCGTTTCAGGGAGAGTCTCAACCTGACGACCTTCTTCCAGATGTTCGACCTGACCAACCGCGCGAACTTCGGCAACAACTACGTCACCGACGTGCGCCTGCCGACCTTCGGCACGCCGAACGCCTTCATCACCCCGAGCGGGAACATCCTCCCGCACAGCTTCGCGGGCGAGTTCGGCGTGCGGTTCGCCTTCTGAACGTAGCCCAGTCAACGAACAGGAAGGGTGGCGGACTCGCTCCGCCACCCTTCTTCTCGTCGTGCTTGCGGCGGCGGCGCGGCCGGGGGAGAATACCCGCATGGAAGACCGCGAGATTAAAGGGCTGGAGGAGGCGCTCGAACGCATCTGGGAGGTGGCGCGCCGCTTCGGGCTCGACCCCTACCCCGTCCGCTTCGAGGTGGTGCCGGCCACGGTCATGTACGAGATCGGCTCCTACGCCCTGCCCGGCCGCTACTCGCACTGGACGTTCGGCAAGGCGTACCACCGCATGAAGACGATGTACGACTTCGGCCTCTCGAAGATTTACGAGGTCGTCATCAACACCAACCCGTCCTACGGCTTCCTCCTGGAGACGAACAGCCCCGTCCAGAACAAGCTCGTCATGGCGCACGTCCTCGGCCACGTCGACTTCTTCAAGAACAACGTCTACTTCTCGAAGACCAACCGCCGCATGGTCGAGACCGTCTCGGCGCACTCGGGGCGCATGGGCGAGTACGAGTTCAAGTACGGCCGCAAGACCGTCGAGCGCCTCCTCGACGCCGTCCTCTCCATCGAGGAGCACATCGACCCCAACTTCTTCATCCGCCGCGAGGAGCCGCAGGGCCTGCCCGGCGCGCAGAAGAAGCCGAAGGCCCCCGGCCGCTACGACGACCTCTGGAACCTCGGCCGCGCGCCCGAGCCCGAGGCGGCCGCCGACGCCGACGACCGCCCCCGCGGCGACCGCCTCCCCGAGAAAGACCTCCTCTACTACGTCATGCGCAACTCGCCCTCCCTCAAGGACTGGCAGCGCGACGTCATCGCCATGATGCACGAGGAGATGGAATACTTCGTCCCCCAGATGCAGACCAAGACGTTAAATGAAGGTTGGGCCTCGTTCTGGCACTCGCGCATCATGCGCGAGCTGGACCTGCCGGACGTGGAGCTGTTGGAGTTCGCGGAGCTGCACTCGGGGGTCGTGTCGCCGCACAAGGGTCAGCTCAACCCGTACTACCTGGGCTATAAGATTTTGGAGGACATCGAGCGGCGCTGGGACAGCCCGTCCGGGGAGGAGCGCGAGCGGTTCGGGCGCGAGCCGGGCGGCGGGCGCGCGAAGCTCTTCGAGGTGCGCGAGGTCGAGAACGACGTGTCGTTCCTGCGCAACTACCTGACCGAGGGGTTGTGCGAGGAGTTGGACCTGTTCGTCTACGAGCTGGTGGACGACGAGGAGTGGACGGTGACGGAGAAGCGCTGGGAGCGGGTGCGCGACCAGCTCGTCGCGAACATGACCAACTTCGGCTTCCCCTACATCGTCGTCGCCGACGGCGACTACAACAACAACCGCGAGCTGTACCTCAAGCACCAGTACGAGGGGTCGGAGCTGGACATCAACTACGCCCGCCGCGTCCTCGAACACGTCCACACCCTCTGGGGCCGCCCCGTCCACCTCGAAACCGTCGTCGACGACGAGCCCGCCCGCCTCCACTACAACGGCGAAGAGCACGACGAAGACTGAAAGGCAGATGTCAGACGCCGGATGTCAGATGTCAGTAAGAACTTGTGCCTTTTACTGACATCTGACATCCGGCGTCTGACATCTTTCCTTAAATCGTCGGGTTCCAGGAGTTCATCCAGAGGGTGCTGGTGGATTCGCGGCGCCCGACCTTGTAGACGTTGAGGCTCGTGAGGGGCGGCGCGTAGAGGTGCAGGGTGACGAGGTCCTGGCCGCTCACGTCGGGGTTGCCGAGCTGGTGTATGTCGGGCACGTCGGCGCCGGTGACGTGGCCCGGCGTCCACTCGCGCGAAGACTTGTAAGCCAGCCCGCCGCCCTCCTCCATCTCGAAGAGCGTCTCCCACATCACGCCGCGCAGCACGCGCACAGCGCCGTAGGAGCCGGCGTGGTCGTGGATGGGCGTGCGCTGCCCCGGCCGCCAGCAGAGCACGAGCAGCTCGGCGTGCTCGCCCAGGTGTACGCGGTGGCGCGCGTACGTGCCCTCCTTGAAGGAGACGTAGGGGCGCAGCTCTTCGGCCGCGACTTCGACGCCGCCGAGCAGCGCGCTCAACTCCCCGAACGCGGGCGGGCCGCCCGCGCGCGCGAGCCGCTCGACGAGGGCGGAGAGGCCGCGGCCCGAAGCCGCCGCGCCGAGGGTTGTGGTCGAAGACATCTGCTCTCTACTCATCGTCGTGGCCTCGTTCAGTCCAGTCCGCGGACGAAGCCGGAGAGGTCTCTGAAGCTCTCGGCGTGGAGGTCTGCGGGGAAGCGCGCGCGGACGGCCGGGTCGCGGAAGCCCTCGCCGCCGAGCACGACGCGCGCGCCGCACGCGCGCGCCGCCGACGAGAGCTGCA
Source organism: Pyrinomonadaceae bacterium (assembly GCA_036389235.1). Classification (GTDB taxonomy): domain Bacteria; phylum Acidobacteriota; class Blastocatellia; order Pyrinomonadales; family Pyrinomonadaceae; genus QHXN01. The sequence continues at coordinate 17,316 of DASVQJ010000148.1, forward strand.
CGTAGTCGCGCGCGTTGTGTTCCAGCTCGCGCTGCAAGGTCGCCGAGACGCAGACGAGCGCGGGGCGCTGCCTCTCGACGTACTCGGCCAGCGCGAAGAAGGGCGTGTGCCCGCCCAGGTTTCTCACGTCCCAGCCGGCGCCCTCCAGCACCGCCTGCGCGCAGAGCACGGGCAGCGTGTGCATCTCCTCCTCGGCGGCGCAGCAGACGGCCGCGCCCGCCTTCGCGCCCGCGCGCTGGGTCGAGGCCGCCAGAGACTCCACGGCGCGCGTCGCCGTGCACGTCGCCGTGTGCTCCTCCGCCACCGACATCTCTTCGCCGTACCAGAGGTCGCCGACGCGATGCATGGAAGGGGCGACGACCGCGTCGAAGATTAAGTCCAGCCCCGCGCCGAACATGTGCGCTTCGAGCAGGAGCGCCGTGGCCTCGCCGGCCCGGCCGCGCTTGAGCGCCTGGAAGAACCGCTCGGCCGCCTGCTCCTCGTCGAACGTCTCGGTCGGCAGGGTGGCGGTGACGTTCGTGGCCGCGGCGCCGACGGTCGCCGCCCCCAGGCCGCGCTCGGTCTGGAAGCGCATGACCTCGGCGAGCGGGAAGCGGCGGTGCCCGCCGACGGTGCGGCTCGACTTGAGCTGCCCCGTGTCGGCCCAGCGCTTAATCGTCGCCTCGCTGACGAGCCAGACGCGCGAGAGCTGGCGCGTGGTCAGGAATTTTGTCGGAGAATAGTTCATGAGCGATTCAAGCGTTTACAGGATACGTCCTTTCTTCAACCCGTCCAAGCGGAAACCCGAATTTGACGACAACTAAAATGGGCTCACTTTGTCAAATATTTGTGACGCGCGAATTGAGCGTTTAGTGTACCATGCAAACGTTCTTAAGTCGCTCATGTTTGGAGGCGGGGCCGCCTCCCCGACGGCTCAAGCGAAGGACGCCACGCGGGTCGGACGGAGCTTGAGTCAGGCGGCCCCGCGATTTTGGGTAATGATCTTTTCGAAGCGGAGCGTCATTCGCGCATCCCCCGAGCGGGTCTTCGGCTTTCACGAGCTGCCGGACGCGCTCAAGCGCCTGACGCCGCCCTGGGAGCCGACGCGCGTGGTTAAGGCGGCCGCCGACCTGCGCGTCGGCTCCGAGGCTTTGGTCGAGACGCGCCTGCTCGGCCTGTTTAAAGTGCGCTGGCGGGCGCGGCACACGGCCTACGACCCGCCGCGCATGTTCGAGGACGTACAGGTCGAGGGGCCTTTCAGGAGTTGGCGGCACCGGCACTTCGTCGAGCCGCACGAAAAGGGTGCGGTGCTCCGGGACGAGGTCGAATACGAGACGCCGCTGGGCGCGCTCGGCCGGCTGGCCGCGCCGCTCCTGGTCGAGCCGCGGCTGCGCCGCCTCTTCGAGTACCGCCACCGCGTCACGCGCGAGTGGTGCGAGGCGGCGGCACGGGAGTAGCAACAGACTCGGGCATGTCAGACGCTGCGAACCGAAACGGGACGAAGGGCAGGCGCGGCCTGTTCATCGCTGGACTCTCGCTCGCCATACTCTTCGGGGTGGCGTTACTCAAAGGGCGCGCGGACACGGGCGGGGAACTCGACTGACCAACTTACAGGGAACGAACAGAGGGGGGAATGTAAATGGCAACAGCAGCATCGAAAGTGGCGCAGGATACTTCTACTTTTACCGGCAATCAAAGCCTGACGGCGGGCAAGGACGTGGTCGAATCGACGCTCCGCACGATGGACGAGTCCACGAAGGGCGCGGCGGGCGTGAGCCTGTTCCACCTCCTGACGCTGGCCTCCATCGGCGGCTCGCTCGCGCTCTTCTTCGCGGGCAAGAAGTCGGCGGCGATCTTCGTCGGCCTCTGGCCGCCGACCTTCCAGGCGCTCAAGGCCGTGGCCGACACGAACAAAGAGAACCGGAAGTAGTCGGCCGGCGAAAAGAACAAGGGGGAAGGGAAGGCCGCGTGGGATTCGTCCGACGCGGCCTTCTCGTCTTGTCGCGTCGGCGTTGGTTCGGGGCTCACTCCATCCTGAGCGCCTGGCCGACCGAGGGGTCGCGGCGCACGCGCCAGATTTTCGAGTCGAGGTAGTAGTGCAGCAGCGCGTAGCCCCACAGGAAGCCCGAGATTAGCTGCGTGAGGAAGGCGCCGGGGTCGGAGGCGTGGTTGACGTACTGGCGCGGCACCTGATACCAGACGCCGAAGAGGACGCCGAGCGCGACGTAGTGCAAAAGCCTGCGGCTGATGAACTCGGCCGCGCCGTGGCGCTCCCTGCACCCGCCGTCGCGCGTGTACTTGCGGTTGTGAAACCAGACGAGGCGGTGGTACTGAAGGTTGTGGTAGACGGTCAGCATCGCCACGATGGCGATGGGCTTGTGCGGCATCGGCGTCAGCAGCACGACCCAGTGCATCGGTATCGCGGCCGCGAGCAGAAGGTACTTCGGCACGTCGAGCGGCAGGCCCGAGAAGAAACGCTGAACCTGTCTTCCGACCCACGCGACTGTCGCCGCGACGGTCAGCGCGAGCAGCGCCGACTCCAGCGCCCCGAGCCACGCGTGCAGCCCCGCCGGCACGCGCCGCAGCGCCTCCCCGTCGTGCGCGACGAACCGGACGAAGGGGTACGTGAAGGCCAGGAGCAGGAACGCGCGGTCGAGGAAGTTGTCGGCGCGGTCGAGGTCGGCGTTCTTCTTCTTGTAGAGCACCATGAAGCCGTAGTGCTGCTTGACGAGGTGGTAGTAGGCCCACAGCGCGGCGAGGAAGAAGAAGAGGAAGCCTACACCGGCGAGCACGGCCAGGGGGCCGACGGCGAAGAAGAGGAGCGACCACCACAGGAGCTTGGCCCGGCCCCGCCGCTCCTCGCGGTCGAAGTAGGTGCGCGAGAAGGTGGCGAAGACGTGCGGCGCGTCCACGAGGATCGCCCACGCCGCCACCATCGGCACCAGAGGCACCCACCCCCAAACGTAGAGCGCGAAGAGCGCGTAGCTCGTCACGACCGACCCGATGAACCACACGAGGTCTTCGCGCGCGCTGATGAGCCAGCGCACGGAGACGGCGCGCGCCGGCGCGGCCTCCTTCATCGTCGTTGTCGTCGTCGCGGCGGACATGAAAAGTTCGGGGAGACGTTCGGGCTTAAAATTTCTACGGCGCGTGGACAGGCCCGACCCGGCGCGCACATAATTCTCGAAACAACTGCGGCGGGGCGGGTGAGATTTTATCACGGCGGGTCGGCGTGGCAACGCGCGACGCGCGCCTTCGAACGGAGGACTTGAAGGGCATGGCCGAAGACGAGAAGGGGCTCGAACGACTGCTGGGGCTCATGTTTCAGGCGCACCCGTGGCACGGCATCCCGCCGGGCGAGGGCGCGCCCGCGGTCGTCAACGCTTACGTCGAGATCGTGCCGACCGACGCCGTCAAGTACGAGCTGGACAAGGCGTCGGGCCACCTGCGCGTAGACCGCCCGCAGCGCTTCTCCTCGTTCCCGCCGACGCTCTACGGCTTCATCCCGCAGACCTTCTGCGGCGAACGCGTGGGCGAGCTGTGCCGCGAGACGGTGGGCGGCCCGGCGGCCATCCGCGGCGACGGCGACCCGATGGACATCTGCGTTCTGACGGAGCGGCCGGCCGCGCACGCCGACTTCCTCGTGCGCGCCGTGCCGGTCGGCGGCCTGCGCATGGTGGACGGCGACGAGGCCGACGACAAGATCATCGCCGTGCTTGAGAACGACGTGGCCTACGGCCACATCGACGACCTCAGCAAGGCGCCGCCCGGACTCGTCGAGCGGCTCCAGCACTACTTCCTCACCTACAAACAGCTCCCGCAGGAGTCGCCCCGCCGCGTCGAGATCGCAGACGTCTACGACCGCGAGGCCGCGCTCGAAACCATCCGCGCCAGCATCGAAGACTACCGCGAGCGCTACGGCCCGCCGGAAGGTCGCGTGGACGAGTTGAAGCGTTTGCTCTCAAGTCGAGGCGTTTAAGAACGCCCGCGCTTGACGAACTGCACGGCCGCCCAGCCCAGCAGGCCGACGAAGAACGAGACGACGCGGAAGTACCACTGGAGGTCGGTCTTCGCCTCGCGCGTGAGGTAGAAGAAGCCCGCGAAGAAGAAGAGGCAGGCGAAGAACCACTCGGCGCGTTCGAGCCAGCCCGCCCCGCGCGCGCCTTCGTCCGTCCCGCCGTCCCTCTTAAGCAAGCCCATCAGGAATGAGTCCCGCCGACGCGCTCCTCCGCGCCGCAGCGCGGGCAGCGGAGCGTCGTGCGCGCGCCGTCGGCCCAACTCGCGCGCGCGCCGGAAGAGAGGCGCGGGCCGCCGCCCTCGGCCTCGCCCTCGCGGAAGAAGCGCCCTGGGCCGCCGCCGGGCGCGGCGCAGGCGTCAGACGAAGCGCGGCAGCGCTTGCACTCCCAGCCCGTGCCGTCGTTGACGAAGTGCTCTGTCTCGGCCACGCGGAAAGGCTAGGGGCCGGCGGGCGGGTAAGTCAAACGTCGCTATGGCGAGACGAACTTCAACACGGAGACGCGGAGACACAAAGACACGGCTTGTCGAGTAACCCTCTTCAAGCCGTGTCTTTGTGTTGAACTGCCTTCCGTTAATCGCTACTCGCGGCGGGTGGTGTCGCGCTGCCCGCGTTCGGGGAGGAGGCGGACGGGGACGGTGGCGCGCTCGCCGTTGCCGCGGACGACGGCGACCTGGACGACGTCGTTGAACTGGTGCTTGTCGAGCACGCGGTAGAGGTCGTTCTGGCTCTCGACCTTCTCGCCGTCGATGTCGGTGATGATGTCGCCGATGACGAGTTCGCCGTCGGCCGTCTCGGAGAGGCCGCGCAGGCCGGCCGCGGCGGCCGAGCCGTTCGGGTCAACCTGAAGCACCAGCAGCCCCTCGTTGACCGGCAGGCGGATGCCGCGCAGGTCGGAGACGGCGCGCGGGTAGAGGCCGAGCTTGGGGCGGACGACGCGCCCCTCGCGGATGAGCTGCGGCAGGATGCGCTTGGCGATGTTGACGGGGACGGCGAAGCCGACGCCGACGGAGCCGCCGCCGTCGGGCGAGAGTATCTGCGAGTTGATGCCGATCATGCGCCCCTGCGAGTCGAGCAGCGGCCCGCCGGAGTTGCCCGGGTTGATGGAGGCGTCGGTCTGGATGGCGCCCTCGATGATGCGGCCGTTGCGCGCCTCGATGGGGCGCTGGAGCCCGGAGATGACCCCGGTCGTCAGCGTCCGGTCGAGCCCGAACGGGTTTCCGATGGCGAGCACCTTCTGGCCGACCGAGAGGCGGTCGCTGTCGCCCATCGGCACGACCTTCAGCGCCTCGCGCACGCCCGTGACCTGGAGGACGGCGAGGTCTGTGTCGGGGTCGCGGCCGACGATGCGCGCCGGGTAGGTCTTGTCGCCGCCGAGGCTGACGGTGACCTGGTCGGCGCCCTCGATGACGTGGTAGTTGGTCAGGATGTGACCCTGTTCGTCGATGACGGAGCCGGTGCCGCCGCCGCGGCGGGCCGAGTCGAAGAAGCTGCGCGGCTGGCGCGTCGCGCTGATCGAGACGACGCCGGGCGAGATGGCGCGGAAGACCTCGATGTTGTTCTGCTCGTCGGTGGCGACCGACGGGTCGGCGATGCCGGCGATGCCGGCGGTGGCCTCGTCGCCGTTGAAGGCGGCGGTCGGCTGGTGCAGGCGGCCGCCCCAGCGGTCGAAGCACGCGACGCCGGCCGCCGCGAGGAAGGCCGAAAGGAGTGCGATGGCGAGGATTTGACGTGCCGAGATGTTATACATGGCTCTGTCCCTTGAAGGTCTCATAAATCACCTGCCGAACGTGTATCGCAACTAAGATGCCGCCCCGCGCGGGCGGCGTTGCGCCCTGCGTCCGAGCCCTCTTTGCGCGGGAGACAATTCTACTACGAAGCGGCGGGCGCGGCAGTTCACACGCGCGGCGTGTGGGTCGCGCGCACGCCGCCGCCTGAAGTTCAGGCGGCGCGGCGAAAAAGTTCCAGCGCGGCGTGCTTGTGCTTTTAGGAGAGGAGCTTCGAGGGGAGGTGGAGGAAGGCGGCGAGCGCCTCGGGCGGGTGCCAGCCGAGCGCGGAGGCGCCGGTGGCGGCGTGGACGAGCATCAGCGCGAGGTAGAGGCCGAGCACGAGTCGCAGGCCGCGCCGCGCGAGCGTGAGGTGCGAGAAGCGGTAGAGGGTGTAGGCGACGAGCCCGCCGACCGCGAGCTTGGCGCAGAGGAAGGGCGCGTTGCCGAGGTCGAGGAGGTAAGCCATCAGGCCGTTGCCCTCGGTGGCGACGCCGCCGCGCACCCACAGGATGGTGAGCTGCGCGTCGAGCCAGTTTAAAAGGAAAAGCAGAAGGCTTTTCGAGAAGGCGCTCATCGAGGGTCGCTCCCTTTCGCCGGCCAACCTCGTTTAACTTTCCGCCCCTGAAACGGCCGAACCCCCAGTCCCGAAGGACATGGGGGTCGCGGCTCGCACCAACGGAGGAATGAAAAACTTCTTCTGACTAACGCCCTCAGTAAACTCCTAATCCCCGCCCGGTTCCACTTAGAGCGGTATGCAGATGGGTGCGGACGCGACCGGGTCAGGCCCGCCCGCCGCAGCGGGTGGGCCTGTGTCACCCGGCCCGGTCGGCTGGCAACGGCCCACCCGCTACCGCGGGTGGTTCTGACCTGTCTGCTCCCACGGAGTGCTCGCACCCATCTGCATACCGCTATAGAGCTTTCGGCTTTTAGCTGTTAGCTCTTAGCCAAAACAGAAGGCCAAGAGCTAACAGCCGACAGCCGACAGCCGTCAGTTGCCCGTGCGGCGGTAGTAGGTCTGGTTGTTGCGGTTGTTGGTCTGGACGGTGCGGATGCCGTCGGCCTCGCGCTGCACGTCGAAGGTGCCCCACTCGAAGCGGAGCCTGCCGTTCGAGTATGTGCCCGGGAAGCTCTGGTTCTTCGTGAGCGAGCGCGCGGTGGCCGTGCCGTCGGCGCGGATAATCAGCTCCGACTCGCCGCTGTCGGTCGTGCCGCGGAACGTCCCGCGCGCCCAGCGCGGGACGCGGCCCGAGTCGTCATCGTCGTCGTAGCCGCCGCCCGAGCCCTGCCTGAACACCTCCGAGCGCGTGCCCACGGCGGCGCGGAAGCCGTCGTCCACGCGGCTCACGTCCCAATCGACCGAGTTGTCGAAGCGTATCCGCCCGTTGTCGTACGTGCCCTCTTCGCGCGAGCCGTTGTTGTAGAGGGCCGAGACGGCGCCGTCGCTCCCGACCGTCACGGCGACGCGCCGCTGGTTCGAGGGGCTGCGGCCGCTCCAAGAGCCGACGAGCCAGCGCGGGACGCGCCGCTCGTCGCGACCCCCGCCCCCGCCGCCGCGGCCCCAGTCGTAGGTGACCCGCTCGATGTTCCCGTTGCGGTGGTTGACGGTCGCCTCGTAGGTGAACGGGCGCGCGTTCGACCCGTCGGGGGCGTGGCGTCCGGCGCCGCGCACGCCTGTCAGCCTGTCCGAGACGCGCCACGTCTGCGTGCGCGTCTGGTCGAAGGTCACGTCGCCCCAGGTGCCGCCGCGCTCCTGTATGATCTTCCCGCTCACGCCGATCTGCGCGCGCTCGATGGCGTAGCGCGTCTGCCTCTCATCCTGCGCCCGCGACGCGGGGGCGGCCGCGCACAGCACCAGCGCCAGCAGCCCCAAGCCGCCCAAGAACGTCCGACGACTCCACACGTTGTACATCTGAATCTCCTCCTCGTCCGGTCATGTCCGCAGATGTTTGCGGGGAGATGCCCCGGCGGCGCGAAGGAGCCTGCGCCGCCACGCGCATACGATGAGGGCCGCCCCGTCGCGGGATGGCCGTTTCAACCCTCCGGTTCGTTAATCGGCCTGTGATGGCCGCCGCAAGATCACACGTGAAAAATCAGCGCGCGTTGATTCAACCCGATGTAATCGAACGAGTCAAAACCTTCCGCCATCTTTTCGAGGTTCGAGAGAAAAAGTGCTTCCAACTCCGCATTCCGGATGTTGCCCGTCGAGATAAGCGGCAGCAAGTTTCATCGATCTCCTCCCACCGCTCCGGCCTCAACTGGCGGCGGCCTCTTCGGCGGTGATGATGCGGAGGCGGGGCGAGTCCTGGAGGACGCGGGTGCCGGGCGGGACGGAGTGCGTGAGCCAGACGTTGCCGCCGATGACGGAGCCGCGGCCGATGACCGTCTCCCCGCCGAGGATGGTCGCGCCCGCGTAGATGACCACGTCGTCCTCGATGGTCGGGTGGCGCTTGGTGTGGCGGACGAGCTGCCCCGCGGCGTCCTTGTCGAAGGAGAAGGCGCCGAGCGTCACGCCCTGGTAGAGCTTGACGTTCGCGCCGATGACGGCCGTGCCGCCGACGACGACGCCCGTGCCGTGGTCGATGAAGAAGCCGGGGCCGACGCGCGTCCCCGGGTGGATGTCGATGCCCGTCCGGCTGTGCGCGTGCTCGGTCATGATGCGCGGGATGAGCGGCACGTCCAGGGCGTGCAGCTCGTGCGCCAGGCGGTACGTCATGATGGCGTAGAGGCCGGGGTAGCTGAAGATGATCTCGTCGTAGCAGCGCGCGGCCGGGTCGCCCTCGTAAGCCGCCCTCACGTCGGTGGCGAGCACCTCGCGCACGGCGGGGAGGCGCGCGATGAACTCTTCGGCGCGGTCGGTCGCCTGCCGCTCGGTGACGGGGCACGCGTCTTCGAGGGGGTGCCCGTGGTTGGCGGCGCGCGCGATCTGCTCGGTCAGAGTCTCGTAGAGCCACGCCACCCGCGACTCGACGTGCAGGCGCAGCCCCGCGCCCGTCAGGCCCTGCGCCCCGGCGTAGCCGGGGAAGAGCAACTCCTGCAAAGCGTCGAGCGCCGCCACGGCCGCGTCGCGCGAGGGCAGCGGCCTGCGGTCGAGGTGGTGAATCTTCACGCCGCCGCGCTCGTACGACTCGACGAGCGTGGCGGCGGCGCGGCTGACCTTGTCGTTCATTGTTCGAGTAGACAGTAGACAGTAGTCAGTAGTCAGTAGAAATACCTTCTCAGTGGCAACCTCGCCGGTCGTCGTCAACGGGCGGCGAGCGGAGCCTACTGTCTACTGACTACTGACTCCTGTCTACTCGATCTCAATCCCCCGCTCCTGCGCGATGCCGCGGGCCTTCATGATGATGTCGTCGTCGGGGGGCTCGGCGCCTTCCATCCAGGCCGAGACCTCTTTGACGGGGCGGCCGAGGGCGACGGCGAACTTCTCGTCGTCCGACCCGAAGCCGTTGTCGCGCAGGCGGCGCAGCAGCGCGAGTCCGCCGGCCGCGTCCGTGCCGCGGTCGTCCACGGGGTTGTCGTTCGTCCGCGTCACCGCGTCCGTGATCTGCGGGTTCACCGCCGTCTCTTCAGCCATTGTTGGTCGCCCCCTGTTGCTGTTCGCCCTCGGTCGCGTTGTAGCCGATGTCCTGTAGCTTCTTGACGAGCGTCTTCTGCTGCACGACGTTCTCGTCGAAGTTGACGACCGCCGTCTTGCCGCCGAAGTTGACCTCGGCGCTCTGCACCCCGGCCGTGTCTTCGAGCGTGTCCTTGATGAGCGCGGCGCACGAGTCGCCCCGCATCCCCTGTATGTGTAGTTCGGCCTTCACCCCTCTACTCCCTCCCTGAATCCGCCGCGGCGCCTTCGGGCCGGAGAGTCCCGGCCCCGTCTGCGCGCGTCGGCTTTTTTTGTCTTGCCTCGGTTGCCGCGTATTATAGCCCAGCCCGCGGCGCGCAGGCCACGCGCGGCGGTTGAGAGTGTTGCCGACCGAAATGAGTGAAAGCCCCGAAGGGTCGTTGACGATTGCGGACGCTCTGCGCGAGGCCGCGGCGCGCCTGCGCGTCGCGGGGCTCGCGGAGCCGCGGCGCGAGGCGGGCGCGCTGCTCGCGCACGCGCTGGGGCGCGACCTGGCGTTTCTCATCACGCACGCGGACGAGCATCTGACTGCCGAACAACTCTCGGACTTCCGCGCGCGCGTCGGGCGCCGCGCCGCGGGCGAGCCGTTCCAGTACATCGCCGGGCGGCAGGAGTTCTACGGGCTTGAGTTCGAGGTGAGCCCGGACGTGCTCATCCCGCGCCCGGAGACGGAGCTGCTCGTCGAAGAGGCGCTGGGGCTTCTGGGGGGCTCGGGCGCGCCGCTCCTGTGCGACGTGGGCACGGGCTCGGGCTGCATCGCGGTCGCGCTGCTGCACGAGAGGAAGGACGCGCGCGGCTTCGCGCTCGACGTGTCGGACGCGGCGCTCGCGGTCGCGGCGCGCAACGCCGCGCGCCACGGCGTCGGCGGGCGCCTGCGGCTCCTCGTCTCCGACTGCTTCGGCGCCCTGCGCGGCGGAGGGCACGAAGGGCTTCGCTTCGACCTCGTCGCGTCGAACCCGCCGTACGTCGCCGAGTCGGACGTCGAAGGGTTGCAGAGGGAGGTGCGCGACCACGAGCCGCGCGTCGCGCTCACGCCCGGCGGCGACGGCCTCGCGGTCATCCGCCGCCTCGTCGCGGAGGCGCCCGAATTTCTCAAGCCCGGCGGCCACCTCCTCATAGAGATAGGCTTCGACCAGCACGAGCGGGTCGCCGCGCTCATCGACCCGGCGGTCTGGACGCTGCTCGACATACACCGTGACCTGCAAGGCATCCCGCGCACCGTCGCGCTCCGCCTGAACGGCGGGTGAGAAGTCCGTGGCCAAGTGGTCAGCCTTTCTCGGGGCGTGTTAGAATCCACCGAAAATTTCAGATGTCAGATGCTAGATGTCAGATGACAGGACGTGGCCGACATTCATCAACTAGCATCTAATGTCAACCAGCATCTAACATCTAGCATCTGCTTTTATGGACAGATTCAGAATCACGGGCGGACGCCCCCTGAGCGGGCGCGTGACGGTGAGCGGGGCGAAGAACTCGGCGCTGCCTTGCCTGGCGGCGGCGATCCTGACGCCCGAGACGGTGACGCTGCACAACGTCCCGTACGTGCGCGACTGCATGACGCAGCGGCGGCTTCTGGAAGACCTCGGCGCCACGGTGCTCGTGCCCGACCTGCGCACGCACAAGATCACGGCCGCCAACATCGAGCTGTTCGAGGCGCCGTACGACCTTGTGAAGACGATGCGGGCGTCGGTGCTCGCGCTCGGGCCGCTCGTCGCGCGCTTCGGCAAGGCGAAGGTCTCCCTGCCGGGCGGCTGCGCCATCGGGACGCGGCCGATTGACCTGCACCTCGAAGCGCTCAAGGTGCTCGGCGCGCAGGTGAGTCTGGAGTCGGGCAACATCGTCGCGCGCGCGCCGAAGGGGGGCCGCCTCGTCGGCGCCGACGTCAACTTCGAGAAGGTGACCGTGACGGGCACGGAGAACCTCATGATGGCGGCGACGCTCGCGCGCGGCACCACCACCCTGCGGAACGCGGCGCGCGAGCCCGAAGTGGAAGACCTCGCCGACCTGCTCAACCGCATGGGCGCGCGCGTCCGCGGCGCGGGCACCGAGACCGTCACCGTCGAGGGCGTCGAAGCTTTAGGCGCGGCCGAGCACACCATCATCCCCGACCGCATCGAGACCGGGACGTTCCTCGTCGCCGCCGCCATCACCGGCGGCGAGCTTGAGGTGAAGGACTGCCGGCCGCAGCACCTCGCGGCCGTCATCGAGCGCCTGCGCGAGGCCGGCGTCGAGATCGAGGAGGTCAACCCGACGACCCTGCACGCGCGGCGCAGCCCCCGCGGGCTCAAGGCGCGGGACGTGACGACCGAGCCCTACCCGTCATTCCCGACCGACATGCAGGCGCAGTACATGGCGCTGCTCACGCAGGCCGAAGGCTCGGCGCGCGTCGTCGAGACCATCTTCGAGAACCGCTTCATGCACGCCTCCGAGATGCAGCGCATGGGCGCGCGCATCCGCGTCGAGAGCAACAGCACGGCCGTCGTCGAAGGCCCCACCGAGCTGTCGGGCGCGCGCGTGCAGGCGTCGGACTTGCGCGCCTCCGCCTCGCTCGTGCTGGCCGGGCTCGCCGCGAAAGGTGAGACCATCATCGAGCGCGTCTACCACATCGACCGCGGCTACGAGAAGATCGAGGCCAAGCTGCGCGCCGTCGGCGCCGACATCGAGCGCCTGCGCGAGTCGGTCACGGCGCAGCTCCCGCCGGCGGAGACGGTCACGGCATGACGGCGGCCCTGAGTTTAGACGTGAGGCGGCGCGCGCCGCTCGGCAGGGAGGAGTTGAGGCGGCAGCTCCTCGCGCTCGTCCTCGCCTTCGTGCTCGTCTGGTACACGCTCGTCGTGCCCGCGGGGGCCGCGAGCCCGAGGCGCTTCGAGCCGGACGACGAGGGCCACGACGGCGAGGTGCGCGGCGTCAGGCCGCGGGCCGTCGAGTCTGATTCGGGGCCGGCCGAAGACCTCGACTGGCCCGAGTACATCTACCCTTAGAGGGACTCCACATGGCGGGCGACGACTGCATCTTCTGCAAGATCGTGGCGGGCGCGATCCCCGCGGCGAAGATTTTCGAGGACGAGCGCGCGGTCGTCTTCCGCGACATCAACCCGCAGGCGCCCACGCACGCCCTCGTCATCCCGCGCGCACACGTCGCGTCTTTAAACGAGGCGGGCGAGGCGGACGAAGCCCTGCTCGGCCACCTGCTTCTCGTCGCCGCGCGCGTCGCGCGCGAAGAGGGGCTCGCCGAGTCGGGCTACCGCACCGTCATCAACACCGGCGCCGGGGCCGGGCAGAGCGTCTTCCACATCCACATCCACCTCATCGGCGGCCGCCGCCTCGCGTGGCCCCCGGGATAAACCCGAACGCCGGGAGCGCGGGCATCCCTGCCCGCCATGAGCGCGCAGCGCGAATGCCGTGATGCTTAAGACTCAAGGTTGAGAGATAAAGAAAGATTGGAAGCGTGCTGTCGCACGCTTTGGCGGGCAGGGATGCCCGCGCTCCCGGCGTTCAGGCCCGACTCTCGGCCGTCTCCGCCTTCGCCTCCTCCTTCGCCTGCGCGCGCTCCTCCTTCAGGAGCGAGGTCTCGTACTTCACGTCGCCGACGAGCGTGTCCATGATGGCCTTGGCGAAGCCGAGGATGGCGGGGCCGAGGACGACGCCGGGGATGCCGAAGGCGTAGACGCCCGTGACGAGTCCGACGAGCATCCAGTAGAAGTTGAAGCGCTCGGCGCTGCGCGCGGCCAGCTTCGGCCGGAGCACGAGGGACGAGCCGACCGTCATCGCCACCCCGATGGCGAGGTAGGCGGCGGCCGCGCCGGGCCTGTGCTGGAAGACGAGCAGGTAGATGCTGACGGGGATGTAGACGGCCCACTCCCCCAGGAGCGGGAACAGCCCTATCAGGAAGGTGACGAGCCCGAGCGCCACCGCGAGCGGCACGCCGAAGACGAGGTTCAGAATGATGATGACGACGCCCTTCGCCGTCTGGTCCACCATCACGGCGAAGAGGGCGCCGCGCAGGGCGCCGCCGACGTTGACCGTCAGGCGCTCGTAGAAGGGGAGGAAGTCGCCCGGCACCCTCAGCTTGATGTAGGCGACGAGGCGGATGCGCTGCGTCAGCACGTAGAAGATGGTGAAGAAGAAGACCGTGGCCGAGACGAGCAGCAGCGCCGAGCGCTTCTTGAACTCGGCGAAGGCTTCGCCCGAGCGCGTGACGGCCTCGCCGAAGGCGGTCTGCATGGCGGCGCGCGTGTTCTCGACCGCGACGTACTCGGAGAGCGAGTGGCTGATGCCCTCGATGATCTCGCCGCGCTGCTCCTGCACGCGGGTGGAGTAGCCGCTCATCTCGTGCCAGCCGTAGCCGACGGTCGCGGCCAGGGGGATGAGGATGAGGGCGATGGTGATGAGCGCGCTCCCGGCGCGCGCTCTCAGCCTACGCTCGAGCCACTCCTGCACGGGCAGGAGGTAGACGCCCGCCACCGTGCCCAGAAGCAGCGCCACCAGAATCTCGCCGAGCAGGCGCACGAAGAGGAAGAGCGCGAGCGCGGTCGCCGCCGCGTAGATCAGCGCGCGCTTGGCCTCGCCCACACTCACGTCGCCCAGACGCTTCGACTCGCCTTCCGCCATAAGCCGCAACTTTACCACGCGGTCTGTCGCTAGAGTCTGTCGAATTAAAGGCAAAGTAGACAGTGGTCGCTGGCCGGTAGACGGCAGGGCTCGGCCCCGCGCGCGGACGCTTGCGCGCCGCCGACCCGGCTGATAAAGGTTTCCCGCCGGCTAACGACCAACGACCACCGTCTACCGCGTTTGTCTGCGGGGGCGAAGACGGGTAAACTCTCCGTTTCGGTTCTCATACTATTTTCGGAAGAGTCTTGACAGAGGAGCCATGAGCAGTAAGAGAGAGACCGCGCTTGAACTTTTCCTTGACGGGCACGACGACGCGGCCTGGCGTGCGGCCCTGGCGTCGCTCCTGCCTTCGATTCACGAGGTTGACAGGAACGCCACGCAGATCTGGTTTCACTTCTTCCCCCTCGCGCTGCTGCGCGCCTTCGAGTCGGCCGAAGACCCTGAGCGGCTCGCGCAGGAGCTGCTGATGCAGGGCCGCTGGTACCTGAAAGACCAGCCCGACTCTTCGCACGCGTTCCTCTACGGCCACCGCTTCTGGCCCGAGACGAAGCGCGCCGTCGCGCGTCTCACCGAGGGCGGCGCGGCGTTCGAGGGGAGGGCGCTCGAAGAGGTCGTGCGCGAGGCTGCGCGCGCCGTCGCGTCGGAGCGGAAGGTTGACGAGTCCCTGACCACGGGCATCGCCGCCGTCGGCTTGATGACGTTGCAGCAGTTGGGGCTCGCGGAGTTCAGGCGGACGCCGGGCGAAGTCCTCATTGACCGCCGGCACCTGAAGCGCACGCCCGAGCAGGTCATGCGCGAGCGCGCGAAGGACGACGGGCAGGGCCTCTTCGGCTTCCTGCGCACCGCCGACAAGCACTGGACGGTCGTCTGGGACGAGAACGCCGACGACCGCCGCTTCCGCGCGGTGGACAAGCAGGAGGTCGCCACGGGCGCGGCCACGGACAAGCGCCCCTG
>DASVQJ010000149.1:0-24720 GCA_036389235.1 Pyrinomonadaceae bacterium
CAACCTCCCGCGCGAGAGACCCCGTTGTCTGATCATTCTTTTCCATCGATTTCCAACACTGTATCACGACACGCCCGCCGGGGTGAAATACCGCCGCGCGTCTTGCGCCCGCCCCGCCGCAGCGGCTATCTTCGTTTTCGATCAACCAAACGACGAATACGGCGGGTGAGACGGATGACAGAGTTGAACCGGCTCCGCGACGATCCGCTCTGGTTCAAGGACGCGGTCTTCTACGAGGTCTACGTCCGCGGCTTCTACGATTCGGACGCCGACGGCGTGGGCGACTTCCGCGGCCTCGTCGAGCGGCTCGACTACCTCGAATGGCTCGGCGTGGACTGCCTCTGGCTGCTCCCCGTCTACCCCTCCCCCTTGCGCGACGGCGGCTACGACATCGCCGACTTCTACTCCGTGCTGCCCGACTACGGCACGCTCGAAGACTTCAAGACTTTCCTCGACGCCGCCCACGCGCGCGGCATCCGCGTCATCACCGACCTCGTCGTCAACCACACCTCCGATCAGCACCCGTGGTTCGTCGAGTCGCGCTCCGCGCCCGACTCGCCCAAGCGCGACTGGTACGTCTGGAGCGACTCGCCCGAGAAGTACAGGGAGGCGCGCATCATCTTCACCGACACGGAGAAGTCGAACTGGACGTGGAGCGAGACGGCGCAGGGCTTCTACTGGCACCGCTTCTTCTCGCACCAGCCCGACCTCAACTACGACAACCCGGAGGTGCAGCGGGCGATGCTCGAAGCCGTGGACTACTGGCTCGACTTCGGCATCGACGGCTTCCGCGCCGACGCCGTGCCCTACCTCTACGAGCGCGAGGGCACCAACTGCGAGAACCTGCCCGAGACGCACGCCTTCCTCAAACGCTTGCGCGCGCACATCGAGGAGAGGCACCCGAACGCGCTCCTGCTCGCCGAGGCGAACCAGTGGCCCGAAGACGTGGTCGAGTACTTCGGGCAGGGCGACGAGTTCCACATGGGCTACCACTTCCCCATCATGCCGCGCCTCTTCATGGCGCTCAGGCAGGAAGACCGGCGCCCCATCGTCGAAATCCTCGAACGCACGCCCGACATCCCCGAGAACTGCCAGTGGGGCATGTTCCTGCGCAACCACGACGAGCTGACGCTGGAGATGGTGACCGACGAGGAGCGCGACTACCTCTACAACGAGTACGCGAAGGACCGGCGGATGCGCCTGAACGTCGGCATCCGCCGGAGGCTCGCGCCCCTGCTCGACAACAGCCACCGGCGCATACAGCTCCTGCACGCGCTGCTCTTCTCCCTGCCGGGCTCGCCCTTCCTCTACTACGGCGACGAGATCGGGATGGGCGACAACATCTACCTCGGCGACCGCGACGGCGTGCGCACGCCGATGCAGTGGTCCTCCGACCGCAACGCCGGCTTCTCGAAGGCCGACTTCGAGAGGCTCTACTTCCCCGTCATCAACAACCCGGTCTACGGCTTCCAGTCGGTCAACGTCGATTCGCAGTTGCGCTACGACACGTCCCTCCTGAACTGGATGCGGCAGATGATCCTGCTGCGCAAGGAGCACCACGTCTTCGGGCGCGGCTCGATGCGCTTCGTCAAGCCGGAGAACCGCAAAATCTTCGCCTTCGTCCGCGAGCACGGGGACGACCGCGTGCTCTGCGTCTTCAACCTCTCGCAGTTCGCGCAGCCGGTCGAGCTCGACCTCGCGGAGTTCGAGGGGTTCACGCCCGTCGAGATGCTCGGCAAGACGCGCTTCCCGCCGGTCAGGGCCGGCGCGGCCTACCAGCTCGCGCTCTCGCCCTTCGGCTTCTACTGGTTCCAGCTCGAAAGGCTTGACGTGTGAGCGCGCGGGCGTTGACACTTCCGCAACAATAAAAGGTTAAGAGATGGGGGCGGACGGCACGTCAGACTGACGGGAGGACGGAAAGAGAATGTTGAAAGCTCTGGGGAGCGGGCTGGTGGGCGCGGCGGCGCTCACGCTCATTCACGAGACGGCGCGGCGCTACATCGACGACGCGCCGCGCATGGACGTGGTCGGCATGCGCGCCATCACGAAGACGCTGCGCGCGGTGGACATCGACCCGCCCGTGCCGCTGCACGAGACGGCGCTCGTCGGCGAGCTGGTCTCGAACTCGCTCTTCTACGGGCTGGTCGGGGTGGGCGACCCGGAGGACGGGCTCCGCAACGGCGCGGCGCTGGGCCTCGCCGCGGGGCTCGCGGCCGTCTACCTCCCCGAGCCGCTCGGCCTCGGCCGCCAGCCCGCCAAGAACTCGACCGAGACGAACCTCCTCACCGTCGCCTTCTACCTCCTCGGCGGCCTCGCCGCCGGGGCGGCCTACCAGGCGCTCTCGTCGGAAGAAGAATAAGGCGGGCTCGAAACGCGGGGTTCGTGCGCCCCGGGGGGGCGTGGGACATAAGCCGGGGGTGAGCCGAAGGCGCGAAAGCGCCGACGCGAGCCCCCGGTTACGACGTTGATAAAAATGTCGGAGCCCCGGAGGGGCGGTAGACGCGACGGACGTTCTATCGCCCCTCCGGGGCTCTGTACAATTTATGCCGCCTGTCCCGGGGGCTCGTTTCGGCGCCTCGCCTGCGGCTCGCGCCTCGGACTCAAAGCCCCGGCTAATTTCCGCCGCCGCCGCGGCTCAACCTTTTACTCCTTTAAGACGGAAGTCGAGCACGATGGGGTCGTGGTCGGAGAGGACTTCGCCGCCCGCGCCGCGGAGGCCGCCGATGACGCGGGGCGGGTTAGACGGGTCCGGTTCAATCCCGCTGCCCGCGAACCAGTCGAGCTTGAGCGAGCAGCGGCCGCCGTGTTCGCGGAGCGCCCACTCGATCCACCAGAAGCACCAGCGCGGCACCCACTCGCCCATGTTCGTGTTCGCCGCCAGGTCCTTCACGTCGTAGTGGAGCGTGCCCGCGCCCGGCTCGTTCAGGGGCGCGTAGGCGTAGCCGCGCCGCTCAAGCTCGCGGAAGAGCCCGCGCTCGAACCAGCGCTCGGGCCGTAGGTAGTGGTTCTCGATGACGCGGCCCACGCCCATCAGCACGCGCCGGGCGAAGCCGGCGATTGCGTAGACCGACCGGCGCGAGTTGTAGGTCGAGGTGTTCCAGTCGCCGCCGACGAGGACGGGCAAGGGAGGCGTGAGCCTCCCGACGAAGTCGAGGACGACCTTCATCTGCCGCGCGCGGTGGCGCTGGCTCGAATGCGCGTCGAGGTGGAGGCTCACCGCCCGGAACGCGCCCGCCGGGTGCTCGATCTCGCAGACGACGGCGCGCTGGCTCCCCAGCCGCTTCTCGCGCCCCCTCATCTTGTCCTTGCCGTTCGGCAGGGCGATTGACCACGCGCGTCTGACCGGCCACCGCGACAGCAAAGCGTTGCCGTGCAGGGCCTCCGCGTTCTCGCCCTCCGACGCGCTCTCCAGCCCGCTCCCCTTGCTCAGGTTGACGTAGCACGGCGCGAACGCGTACGACATCCCCAGGGCTTCCGCCATCTCGCGCGCGACGTGCCGGTTGCCCGAGCGCGCCATGCCGTAGTCCAGCTCGGTCAAAAGCAGCACGTCGCTCCGGCTCATCACCTCGTGCCCGCGCAGCACCCGTATGATCTCGTCGAGCTTGATGCCGCGCTCGATGTTCCACGCGGTCGCGCGCACCGCGCCCGGGTCGGGCGTCGGCGCCCCCACTCCCGGCCTGAAGTCCCCCCGCTCCACGCCTCCGAGCACGCGCTCGACCTCCGGGCGCAAGGTAGCGTAGAGCCCCGAGGCTTCGAGCGCCTTCGTCGAGTGGAAGCGCGCCAGCTCCCGGAAGTGCGGCCTGAGACTGTGTTCGAGCGGCGAGGGGTTCGCGGTCTGCTGAAGGCTGGGTGTGTCCATCTGCGAGGCTTTGATGGTACAGTCTCCGGCCGAAAGATTTCAAATTCGAACTTTCGAATTTCAGATGGAGACCCGACCCGACCCCAAGCCGAACGTCCGGACGGAGCTGGTCGCGGGCGTGACCACCTTCTTCACGATGGCCTACATCGTGGTCGTCAACCCTTCGATACTCTCGACCGAGGGGACAGGGATGCCCTTCTCGGGGGTGCTGACGGCGACCGTGCTGGTCTGCTTCGTGATGACGCTCCTGATGGGCGTCTACGCGCGCCTGCCGTTCGCGGTCGCGCCCGGCATGGGGCTGAACGCCTTCTTCGCCTTCACCATCATCCTCGGGCGCGGGGTGCCGTGGCCGGTCGCGCTCGGTATCGTCTTCTGGGCGGGCGTGCTCTTCCTGCTCGTGTCGCTGACGCCCGTGCGCGAGGGGGTGGCGCGCGCCATCCCGCGCCACCTGCGGATGGCGACGGCCGCCGGCATCGGCGTCTTCCTCACCTTCATCGGCCTGAAGAACGCGGGCTTCATCGCCGCCGACCCCGTCACCTTCGTGCGGCTCGGGCGGCTCGACTACCCCGCGCTGCTGATGCTGTCGGGGCTCGCCGTCACCGTGCTGCTGCTGAAGTGGAAGAGCCCCTTCGCCTTCCTCGCGGGCATCTTCGTCGTCACGCTCGCCGCGTGGGGCTGCGGGATGGTGCAGACACCGCCGAGCCTCTTCAGCGCGCCCGACTTCCGGAGCGTCTTCCTCAAGCTCGACGTCCTCGGCGCGCTCAAGCTCTCGCTCCTCCCGGCCGTCGTCGCCATCCTCTTCACAGACCTCTTCGACTCCGTCTCGACCTTCATCGGCGTCTCGCAGGCGGCGGGGATGCTGGACGAGGGGGGGCAGCCGCGGCGCCTGCGCGAAGGTTTAATCGTGGACGCGTGGGCGACGCTGGGCGCGGGGCTGGCGGGGACTTCGTCGGGGACGGCCTACATCGAGTCGGTCGCCGGCATCAACACGGGCGGGCGGACGGGGCTCACGTCGGTCTTCACCGCCGCCTGCTTCCTGCCGTGCCTCTTCGTCGCGCCGCTCGCCGGGATGGTGCCGCCGTACGCGACGGCCGCGGTGCTCGTCCTCGTCGGCGCCTTCATGTTCGGCGGCGTCGCCGGGCTCGACTTCAAGCACATCGAGGACGCGCTGCCCGCCTTCCTCACGATCATCCTCATCCCGCTCACCTTCTCCATCACGCAGGGCATCCTCTGGGGCTTCATCACGCACGCCGGCCTCTACACGCTGGCCGGGCGCGCGCGCGAGGTCGGCCCCGTCATGTACGCGCTCGCGCTCGTCTCCGTGGGCCTGTTGTTGTTGGAGCGGTTCGCGTGAGGCTCAGCGCCACCTTTTAACTTTCTGGAAGCGGCGCTTGACCATGTCGCGGCGCAGCGGCGAGAGGCGGTCGAGGAAGAGGTAGCCGTCGCAGTGGTCGGTCTCGTGGAGGAAGCAGCGTGCGGCGAGCCCCTCGGCCTCGCGCTCGAACCACTCCCCGCGAACGTCCTGCGCGCGGAGCCGGACGCGCGCGGCGCGCTTCAGGGGCGCGTGAATCTTCCCGACCGAGAGGCAGCCCTCCTCGCCCTCCTGCTCGCCCTCGGCCGACAGAATCTCGGGGTTGGCGGCGACGAGCTTGACCCCCTCGCAGTCCATCACGAAGAGGCGCAGGCTGAGCCCGACCTGCGGGGCCGCCAGCCCCACGCCCTCCGCCGCGTACATCGTCTCGAACATGTCGGCGACGAGCTTCTCCAAGTCCGCGTCGAACTTCTCGACGGGCTCGCCCTCCTCCTTCAGCACGCGCTCCGGGAACTCCGTTATCTCCATCAAGGCCATGCGGCTAGTTTAGCAGTAGACAGTAGTCAGTGGTCAGTAGCCGGTAGTAAAAACATGAGCGGCGCGCTCGCCCTAAAGACTGAGACGCGCCGCCTCTGCTTTTCTACCGGCTGCTGACTACTGTCTGCTGTCTACTCCTACTTCAACAACACGCCCTTCAGGAACTCGACGGCGGCGGGGTCGCCGGTGCGGCCGAGGAGGACGAAGGCGTGTTTGCGTATCTCGGGCTTGGCGTGGGTGCGCGCGATGTTGATGAGGAGCGGCACCGCCTCCGGCGCGGGGCGCTTGGCGATGGCGGAGACGGCCTGCTTCTGGAGCTCGGTGTCGGCGTCGTTGCTCGTCGCCGTCCGGCGGAGTGCGGCCGTGGCCTGCTCGCCGGCGATCTCGCCGAGGCGCGCGACGGCCGTCTTGCGGAACTCCGCGTCGGTGCCCTGCGAGGCCACGTTGATGAGGAACGAGGCGGCGGCCTGCCGGTCGTCGTTGCGCGCGATCTGCGTGAGCGCGGCGCGGCGCAGCTCGCGGTTCGCGTTCGAGTTGTAGAGCGTCTGCATCAGCGCGAGCGCCTGCGCGTCGCGCGCGCGGCCGTAAGCCGCGACGGCCGCGCGGCGCACGTCCTGCGACTCGCGCTCGTCGCGGACGACCTGCGCGAGGTACTCGCGGACGGCGCCGGCGACGGGCGGGAGGCCGAGCGCGCGCACGGCGCGCGCGCGCACGTGCTCTTCCGCGGACGTGCGCGCGATGTGCATCAAGACCTCCGACACGCGCCGGTCGTCGTGCAGCGAGATGGCCCACACGGCCTCGCCCTGCGGCGAGTCGGAGCGGTCGAGCCTCTGCGTCTCGGCGACGGCGCGCAGGAAGTTGAGGCTCTCCTCGTTGGCCGCGCGCCCCAGCCAGTAGACGGGGTAGCCCGCGTACTCGTGCCGGCGCGCGAGGTTGAAAACGTCGACGCGCTCGACCCGGTTCGCGGAGTCCCTCAGCGCGAAGACGCCGAGGCTGCGCGTCTCAAGTCCGGGGTAGTTCGAGACCGACACGCCGTCGCCGACGAAGTACGTCCCCGAGTCGCCCGCGTCCCACGTGCCGCGGATGGAGAAGCGGCCGTCGTCGCTCACGTAGTCCACGTCCACGGCGACGCCCGGGCGCACGTCGAAGGAGTAGGCCGTCCAGTAGCGCGTCTGGCGCGCGGCGGCGGCCTGCGCGGCGGCCGCCTCGGCCCGGGCCTGGAGCGTCGCGCCCTGCACGGGCGTGAAGCCCTGCTCCTGCTGCGCGGGGATCGAGACCGGCGCGAGGGCGAGAAGGATGAAGGTCAGGAGTGCGAGCATCGGAAAACACCTCCGGATAAAACGTCCTCGCCGTGGGCGCGGGCGCCTGTCGAAAGAACCTTTGGAAGAGATTCGTGACCGTGCGACCGGGCCAGTACCCCCGCGGTAGAGGGGTACTGACCTGATGCTGCGCGCGGCGGCCGCACGAAGCGGGCTACTTCAGCATGTCTTCGAGGAACTTCATCACGACGGGGTCTTTGCTGCGGCTGAGGTAGCTGATGGCCGTCTTGCGGCGCTCCAGCGGCTCGCCCTGGTTGCGCACGATCTGCATCAACTTCTGGTAGGCGCGCTGGCTCTGGTACTGGCCGACGGCCTGGAGCAGGTGATCCTTGAGGTCGTTGTCGCGCTCCGAGTCGTAGAGCGAGAGGATCACGTCGAGGTCCTGGTCGTCGCCGCGGTTCGGGATGGAGTGGATGGCCTGGCGTCGGAGCTGCACGTCCGAGGCCGAGCGCGCGATCTCGATCAGCTTGTTGAGCGCGCGCGGGTCTTTGCGGTTGCCGAGCCCGGCGACGACGTACTTCTTGACCTGCACCTCGGGCACGGCGTCGTAGAGGCGCAGCAGCTCGTCGAGGACGTTGTCGCCGCGGCGGCGCGCGAGCAGCTCGATGGCGTGCGTGCGCGCCCGCAGGTTCTGGCCGCGCGCGGCGACCTCGCCGAGGACGGCGACGGCGCGCGGGCTCTCGTGCGAGGCGAGCGCGTGGATGGCCGAGTCGGTCGCGCTCTGGTCGGCGTAGGTCGGCCCGGCCGCGATCTCGCGGAGCACGTCGAGGGCGCGCTCGTCGTTCGTGGCGCCGAGGGCGCTGATGGCGCGCATGCGCAGCTTCTCGTCCGCCTCGGCGCGCGACATCTGGATGAGCGGGGGCACGGCCTCGGCGCCGCCGTAGCGGCCGAGGAGGATGACGGCCGCCTCCCTGACGCGGGCCGACTTGCTCGTGCGCAGCACCTCGCCCGCGCGCGCCGGGCAGCTCGGGCGGTCGTTCTCGCAGAGCGTCTTGAGCGCGATGATGCGCAGCTCGTCGTTGGCGTCCGCCTCGTCGATGGCGTCGACGGGGCGGCCGAGCTTCGCCAGCACTTCGAGGCGCAGCGCCTTCGCGTCGGAGGCCCACCTCGAACTCGGGTAGCCCTGGAGGAGGCGCGTGAGCGGCCCCTCGGCCGCCGCGGGGTTGCCCTGCTTGTTGTGCGCGTAGGCCAGCCAGTAGAGCGCCGCGTCCATGTTCTTGTCCTTCGGGTACTGCGCGACGAAGCGGTCGAAGGAGGAGGCCGCCTGCTCCCACTGCTGCGCGTCCACGAAGCTGCGCCCCTGCGTGAAGGCGCGCATGGCCGCGTCGCTGTCGGACTGGACGAAGCGGCTGAGCAGCTCCTTGTGCTGGGCGCTGGCGGGGGCTGAGCCGGCGGCCAGCAGGAGGCCCGCGAAGGCCAGGGCCCCGGCCAGGAGGCGCGAGCCCGTGTTCCGTCTGTGAATGATGCTGGGGTGAATCATGGCTTTTAGTCTTCCTTGCTTTCTATGATTAAGTGAGCCGGCCGCGCGCCCGTGGCCCCCCTCCTAGTAAACCTCAAGCGCGGCGACGATCTCGTTACTCCTCACGCGCTCGCGGATCGAGCGCACCTCTTCGCGCGAGGGCTTCTCGCCCATGTTCGCGATCTCCAACAGGAAGGGCTCGATGCGGTCGAGCACCTGCTGGGTCTCCTTGTCGCCCTTGACCTCGGCCTCCAGTTGGAGCGTGGCGTTCTCGGCGAGGAGCTTGCGGGAAAGGTCTTTCTCGTAGGCGATGTCGGGGTCGCCCGCGTCGGCGGCGCGCGCGTTCTTGATGGAGCGCAGAAGCATCTGCGCGCGCTCGACGTGGCGCGCCACGTCCTTCTCCCCGGGGTCGAGCATCCGCGCGTCCGCCGCGACGACGTCGCCGGCCGGGGCCGCGGCGCTCGCGAGGAGCGCCGCCGTGTCGTCGGCGGGCGCGTGGTGCTCCGGCCTGAACTTGACGACGCGGGGGTCGTCCTTCGGCGCGGGCGCGGCGGCCAGCAACTCGTCCACGCTCATCTCGGCGCCGCCTTCACGCCGCGCGGGGTTCAAGCTCCGCGCCGTCTCGGCCCCGCGCGAGCCTTCGCGCGCCTCGTGGGCGAACGTCACGGGCAGGCCCTCGTTGACGACAATAAGAGGGGCCGCGGCCATCCGTTCGGCGTTCCCGCCGCCGGCGTCGGGGGCCGGCGGGTTCGAGGCGGCGGGCGGGGCCGGCGTCTTCTGCGCGACCTCGGCCGGGACGTTCGGCTGCGTTCTGCGGGAGAGCCAGAGCGCCCCGGCCCCGGCGGCGACGACGAGGAGCGCGAGCGAGGAGGCGAGCGCGGGCCGCACGGCGAAAGCGCCGAGCGCGGCGGCGAAAGACCCGCGCACGCGGCTCAGAAAGGGGCGGCCCGCCGCGGGGCTCTCGGGCGTCATCGGCGGCGTGCGCGCGATCTCGGCGCTGACGCGCGCCCAGAGGTCTGGGGTGACTTCGAGCCCGCCGCGGTCGTAGCGCGCGTAGACCTCCTGCTCGAAGGAGAGCGCGTCGAGCGCCGCGGCGCAGTCGGCGCAGGCCGAAAGGTGCGCGCGGATTAGCTCTCCGGTCTGACCCGTGACCTCCCCGTCGAAATACTCTTCGATCAACGGGAGGCAATCTTCACATCTCATCACTGCTCACCCCCAAGGTACGGGCCGATGCGCCTGCGCATCTCGGCGCGCGCGCGGTGCAAGTCGGTCTTGAGCTTGCCGACGGAGAAGCCCGTGATCTCCGCGATCTCCTCGTAGCTGCGCTGCTGCAAAACTTTCAAAGTGAAGACCGTCCGCTTGTCCTCGTCCAGCCTCATCAGGGCGGCCCGGATGACCCCGCTCAACTCCTTGTCGAGGAGCGCGCCCGAGGGCGTCCGCCCCTGGTCGCGCAGCTCGAAGGCCGGCTGGGCGTCGAGCTCGACGTTGCCCTCGTTGCGGCGGCGCGAGCGGAGCTGTTCGCGCGCGCAGTTCTTCGCGATGGCGAAGAGCCAGGTCGAGAGCTTCGTCTCCTCGCGGAGGCCCGGGAGGCCGCGGTAGGCGCGGACGAAGGTCTCCTGCGCGAGGTCTTCGGCCAGGGCGCGGTCGCCGACCATGTCGTAGATGAAGCTGAGCACGGGGCGCGAGTAGCGGTCGAAGATGAGGCGGAAAGCCTCCTCGTCGCCGGCACGGACGCGCGCCACCAGTTCCTCCGTGCTGTTCATCAAGGCCCCAGCGTGCTGCGCGCCCGGCTGCCCTAACTCTAGACTCATTGTGCCCGTTGCCAGCCGCTTCATGTCTAACACCGACAGTTAGTGGCAGACCCGTGCGGAAGGTTTCAGAAAAAACGCGGGGGGCGGGGGGGCGGGTGGAAAGCGGGGAAAATCACGGGAACTCGGCCCGGATGAGGCCGCCGCCGTTGCGCTCGACCCACAGGTCGTACCTGAGCCGGAGGTCTCGGAGGTCGCGCGTGAGGCGCTCGCGCTCCGCTTCGTCGCGGCACTCTTCGAGGCGCGCGGCCGTCTCGTTCAGCTCCTTGAGCACGGACGCCTCCTCGGGCAGCACGCCCGCGTTCTTCAGGAGGGCGTAGCCGGCCCGCAGCTCCTCGGGCGTGTTGAAGTAGGCTTCGAGGTCGACGGGGCGCCCCGCGCCTTCGAGGCCGTCGAACTCGCCCGCCGCCTGCGCCTCGCGTATCTTCTGCTCCACGAGCCTGTCGAACACTTGCGTCCAGACCTCCCGCGCCGGATTTTACACCCGCTTCGTCTTCCAGCGCCCGCGCCGGAAGAAGTAGGCGCTCACCACGGCCAGCGTCGAGAAGGCGACGGCCGCCGCGACGAAGACGCCGCGCGGCCCCATCCCCGCGGGGAAGGCCAGCACGTACGCGAGCGGAATCTCCCACAGCCAGAAGACGACGACGTTGATGAGCGTCGGCGTCCGCGTGTCGCCCGCGCCGTTGAAGCTCTGCGTCAGGACCATCCCGTAGGCGTAGAAGAGGAAGCCGCACGCGATGATGCGCAGGCAGTCCACGCCGTAGGCGTGCACCTCCTCGCCGGCCGCCGCGTGCGTGAAGACGCCGACGATGGGGTCGGCGAAGACGACGAAGAGGAGCCCGACGACGCCGAGGAAGATCATGTTGTAGAAGCCCGCGCGCCAGACGGCCTTCTCCGCGCGCTCCGGCTTCCCCGCCCCGAGCGACTGGCCGACGAGCGTCGCCGCCGCGTTCGACATCCCCCACGAGGGCAGCAGCGCGAACATGATGATGCGCATCCCGATGATGTTGCCCGCGACGGCCGCGCTCCCGAAGCCCGCGACGATGCGCGTCAGAGCGATCCAGCTCGCCATGCCGACGAAGACCTGAAAAGTCGCCGTCCCCGACAGGCTCACGACGCGCCGGATGATTTGCGGGTCCAGGCGGAAGTGGCGGCGCCGAAGGTGCAGGCGCCCGCCCCCGCGCCAGAGCTTCGAGAAGGCGTAGAGCGCGCCCGTCCCGCGCCCGATGCTCGTCGCCACGGCCGCGCCCGTCACGCCCATCTCGGGGAACGGCCCGAGCCCGAAGATGAGGCACGGCCCCAAAGCGATGTTGATGGCGTTGGCGAGCCACAGCACGCGCATCGCCACGGCCGCGTCGCCCGCCCCGCGGAAGGCGCCGTTGATGAGGAAGAGCATCATCACCGACACGTTGGCCCCGAGCATCACGCGCGTGAAGTTGCTCCCGCCCTCGATGACCGCCGGCTCGGCCTTCATCAGCCCGAGCAGTTGCGGGGCGAAGACGACGCCGAGCGCGCCGAGCACGAGCGAGACCCCGAGGCCGAGCACGATGGTCTGGCCCGCGGCGTGCGCCGCGCCCTCCGGGTCGCGCTCGCCCGTGCGCCGCGCCACCATCGCCGTCGCGCCGATGCTCAGCCCGATGCCGAGCGTGTAGACGAGCACCATCATCGACTCGGTCAGGCCGACCGCGGCGACGGCCTCCTTGCCGAGGCGGCCGACGAAGTACACGTCGCACACGACGAAGAGGCTCTCCATCAGCATCTCCAGCACCATCGGGACGGAGAGCAGGAGGATGGCGCGGCCGATGGAGCCTTCGGTGTAGTCGTACCTCGGGTGCGCGCCGCGCACGGCCTCGCGGACGGCCGCGAAGAGGCCGGGCTCTTTCCGTTCGGGGGCGGGTTGAAGGACTTGCGTCGAGTCGGGCATCGGCGTCCGGCGTCTTTCTTCGGGAGCGAAGAAGGGTTGTGGTCAGTCTGCCATTCGAATAGCGGCATGGGCTCAAGCGTTTCGACATCTTGCCACAGGCGAGCGGTCGAAATCACTTTTTATACGTCTGAAACCGGCCGCGGGGTCGAGTTTATTTCCACGCACCCGGGTTATACTTAAGACGAACTTCGAATCCGCTTTAAAGGTCTAGGGGAACGATGAGCACTGAACAGACGAGGGAGCTGGCGACGCTCGCCGGCGGTTGCTTCTGGTGTCTGGAGGCGGTCTACAAGGGGCTGCGCGGCGTCGAGCGCGTCGTGTCGGGCTACGCGGGCGGGCACGTCCCGAACCCGACCTACCGCGCGGTCTGCGACGGCACGACCGGCCACGCCGAGGTCGTGCAGGTCACCTTCGACCCGGCCGCGGCCTCGTACCGCGAGCTGCTCGAAGTCTTCTTCACCATCCACGACCCGACCACGCTCAACCGGCAGGGCGGCGACGTGGGCACGCAGTACCGCTCGGCCGTCTTCTACCACACCCCCGGGCAGCGCGAGACGGCCGAGCAGGTCATCGCGGAGCTGACCGCCGCGGGCGTGTGGGACTCGCCCATCGTCACCGAGGTCGTGCCGCTCGAAACCTTCTACCCGGCCGAGGACTACCACCAGGACTACTTCGAGCGGAACCCGCATCAACCTTACTGCCGCGCCGTCGTCGCGCCGAAGGTCTCGAAGTTCCGCAAGCACTTCCTCGAAAAGCTCAAAGCCTGAGCGAAGCTTGGCCCGCCGCGCGCCGGAAGAGTAAATTACCGACGGCGACTCAGAAGACTCCGGGCAGTCCGCCAGCCGCGCCGGTTCGACCTTTGACGTTAACGGCAGCCGCGCCTTGAGCCATAGTGCGAGGACTGCCGGAAAGGCTTACCGAAATGGACGAAGAGAGGATGCAGAGGCGGATGGAGTTCATCGTCGAGCAGCAGGCGAAGTTCGCGGCCAAGATCGGCCAGTTGGAAGACAACCTCGCGCGGATGAACAGGGTCGTTGAGCAGCAAGGTGAAAACGTCCAGCGGCTGGGCGAGAACGTAGAGCGGCTGGTCGGGGTCATCGAGCGCGTAGCCGACACCGTCGCGCAGTTGGCTCAAGTGACCGCCGAACGCTTTGAGGCCGTCGAGAAGCATGGCGACGAGACCGACAGAAAGATCGCCGCACTCGTGGATGCGCAGATTCGGACGGAAGAAGAGTCTTTAAAGCTTAAAGAGACCATGCGAACGCTGGCCTCGACGGTAGAACGGCACCTCGCCGACGGTCACGGCGGGAGGGCACGGCCCTAAGGTTAAAGCTCGCGCTCGACCGCCTCGCGCAGGTCGCGGAAGAGGCGGGCGAGGTCTTCGGTGCGGTAGTTGGCGTTGAGGCCGCTCGGGTTGGGGAGCACCCAGACCGTGGCGGCCTCCAGCTTTTCATCCTGTCTGCCGACGCCCGCCTTCGGGCGCGCGAAGGCCGCGCGGTAGGCGCCGACGCCGAGGACGGCGAGGAAGCGCGGCCGGTACTTCCTCACCTTCGCGCGCAGGAGCCGTCCGCCGCGCTCGAACTCTTCGGTCGCCAGCTCGGCCGCCGCCGCGGTGGCGCGCGCGACGACGTTCGTGACCCCTAAGCCGCGCGCGAGCAGCTCGCCCTCCTCGAAGGGCGACAGCCGCCGCCCGGTGAAGCCCGAGAGGTGGAGCGCCGGCCAGAAGCGGTTGCCCGGCCGCGCGAAGTGGTGCCCCACGGCCGCCGTGTAGAGCCCCGGGTTGATGCCGCAGAAGAGCACGCGCAGCCCCGGCGCGATCACGTCCGGCACGCGCCTATCCGCCGCCGCCCGCACCTCCTCCTTCGTCGGCTTGTAGATTTTAACCACCTTCGGCACTCAACCCTTGTTCTTTAAATATAACAGCGGCGGCCCCCGTCAGGATAAAGATGAGGGCCGCCGCCGTCATTCGCCGTCGTTCAGCAGAACGCGGGTCTACGGCTGTCCGAAGCGCCCGCGGTATTCGAGCGAGAGGATGAAGGCGCGCACCATCTCGGCGCGTTTGACGCGCTCAAGCGCCGTCTGCTCGTTGCGCAGGTTCTCGCCGGGCAGGCTGAAGCTGTTGAGCTTCGTGAGCCAGTAGTCGAAGCCCGTGTAGTCGGTGTCGGGCGCGTCGTTCGGGTTGCGGCGCAGGTAGCCGATGTACTGCGCGAGCACGAAGCCCTCGTTGAACTGCCGGTTGTAGACCGAGTTCGTTTGCATCACGTTGAGCACCGTCCTGGCCCGCCCCTCGACGGTGTCGCTGTAGCTGTGGTGGGCGATCTCGATCTCGTTGGCCGTCGGGGTCGTCACGCCGGAGTTGGCGAAGAGCTTGTTGACGAACGCCTCGGAGGTCATGCCCATCGGGAACTGGGCCAGGAATTCGGGGCGCTGCACCCAGCGGCGCAGGAACTCCAGCTTGTTGGCGAAGAGCTGATCCTCCCAGGCCCCGACGCCGACGACGACGCCGCGCCCGACCTCCTGCTGGTCGCGCAAAAACTCGCGGTAGCGCGGCATCCCGCGCGGCCGCGACGCCGAGTCGGTGAACGACGCGCGGTAGGCGCGGAAGACGAAGTAGCCGGTGTTCTGGAACTCGATGGAGAGGAAGAACGCCTGCGAGACGTCCGTCCGCTTGCGGTCGAGGCAGGCCACGTCCGTGCCGCAGGGCGTGATCTGCGACGTCCAGAAGTCGAGCCCCCCGGCGTCTGCCTGCCGGTTGAGGAAGTCGTGGTAGTGCGTGCCGACGAAGACGGTCGTGTCGTCGATGGCGTTCGTCGAAGGCTCCGCCGCGTCGTCCGCGATCTGGACGGTGGCGACGGCCGTCTGGCACGAGAGCGTCGCCCCGCCCGTCGGGTTCGAGAGCGAGACGGTGAACGTCTCGTTGCCTTCGGTGAACGAGTCCTCGTTGACGAGGATGTCGATGGTCTTGGCCGTCTCGCCCGCCGCGAAGCGCAGCGTGCCGAGCGCGGTCGTGTAGTCGGAGCGCTCGGAGGCCGTGCCGTTGGCGGTCGCGTAATCGACCGTGACGGCGCCCGAAGTGTCGCCCGTGCGCTGCACGGTCAGCGTGAGCGAGGTCACGTCCTCCTGCACGGAGGGCGCGGTCTGCGTGAACGCGAGCGCCGAGGCCGGCCCCGCCGAGGCGTCCGAGAGCTTGAAGAGGATGGCGTCGCCGGCGAAGCCCGAGCCGCCGGCGAAGGTGCTCTGGATGGGGTTGACCGTGGGGAAGTCGTTCGAGAAGGTCATGCCGGCGACGTAGGCGTTGCCGGCGGGGTCGATGGCGACCATCCGGCCCTGGTCGTTTTCGCTGCCGCCGAGGTAAGTCGAGTAGAAGGGCGCCGACGCGTTGGCGTTGAACTTCGCGACGAAGACGTCCGAGCCGCCGCCCCTCGCGCACTGGATGGCGTTGGCCGTCGGGAGCGTGTTGGTCGAGGCGGTGGCGCCCGCGACGTAGGGGTTCCCCGCCGAGTCCACGGCGACGCCGAAGGCTATCTCGCCGCCCGCGCCGCCGAAGTAGGTCGAGTAGACGAGGGCCGAGCCCGAGGCGGTGAGCTTGGTCAGGAAGGCGTCCTGCGTGATGGTCGTGCCGCCGTTCGCGCCCTGGAAGGCGTTGAACGTGGGGAAGTTCGTCGAGTTGGTCTGCCCGACGACCACGGGCAGGCCGGCGGGATCGACAGCGACGGCCTGCGCGACATCGACGTCGCCGCTGCCGCCGAGGTAGGTCGAGAAGATGAAGCCCGAGCCGTCGGACTTCACCTTCGCCACGAAGGCGTCGCGCCCGCCGGCGTTAGCGGCCTGGATGGGGCTGAACGTGGGGAAGTTCGTGGACTCCGTATCGCCCACGACGTAGGCGTTGCCCGACGAGTCGGCGGCGACGCCGAAGCCGTTGTCGTTGGCGCTGCCGCCGAGGTAGGTCGAGTAGACGAGCGCGTTGCCCGCCGGGGTGAACTTGGCCAGGTAGGCGTCAACCGAGCCGCCGCCGAAGGTGCTCTGGATGGGGTTGAACGTGGGGAAGTCGTCCGAGAAGGTGACGCCGGCGATGTAGGCGCTGCCCGTCGAGTCCACGGCGACGGCCTGCCCGAACTCCGAGCTCTCCCCGCCGCCGAGGTAGGTCGAGTAGACGAGCGCGTTGCCCGCCGGGTTGATCTTCGTCAGGAAGGCGTCTTCGTTGGTGGCGCCCTTGGTGGCCTGGACGGGGTTGAGCGTGGGGAAGTTGGTCGAGCCGGTCTGCCCGGTGAGGTAGGCGTTGCCCGCGGAATCGACCGCGAGGCCGCGTACCTGCTCCTGCGCGTCGCCGCCGAAGTAGGTCGAGTAGACGAGCGCGTTGCCCGCCGGGTTGATCTTCGTGACGAAGGCGTCCTGGAAGCCGCCGTTCGCGGCCTGGAGGGCGTTGGCCGTGGGGAAGTTGGTCGAGCCGGTGAAGCCGGCTATGTAGACGTTACCCGCGGCATCGACGCCGACCCCGTTCGCCTGCTCCGAGTCGGAGCCGCCGAGGTAGGTCGAGTAGACGAGGACGGGGTCGATGACGAGCGCCGCGCCGCGGTCGTACTCGCCGACCGAGAAGCCGACGCCGCCGTCGGCGCCGACGGCGTAGCCGCCCTCGACCTCGCGCCGCGCGCCCGCGACCTCCTGGTAGACGTAGGGCTTCGGCTGGCGGACGACCGTCTCGCCCATGGTCAGCAGCAGGTCGCCGTGCGCGTCCACGTCGATCCTGTCCGCGCCTTCGAACTTGAGGCTCACCGCGCGCGGGTCCCTGCCCGGCGCGACGCGGAAGTCATACTCCAACTGCCGCTGGTTGCCGTAGTAGACCACGTCCACGCCGGGGTAGACCTCCGCGTAGCGCACGCGCCCGAAGGTCGGGACATCGGCGCGCCACTGCGAGGGGTCGTCGCCGACGAAGTAGTTCGCCTTACCCGACAGCTCGTTCGCGCCCTCGGCCGCCGCGGAGGCGTCCGCGCCGACGAGCCTCATCCGCAACACCTTCGACTGCGGACGCTCCGGTCGCGGGTCGGCGACCGCAACACTCTCGTCGACCCGCGCCGCGGAATCCGACTTCCGCAAGACGAAGACGGCCTCGGTCGGCTTCAGGAAGAGCGCGTAGCCGGCGCCGCGCGCGAGGAAGTCGACCGAAGGCTCGGTCTGCCCGCGGTTGGCCTCGAAGCTCAGGGGGATGCGGCCGTAGGTCTCGCGCGCACGCTCGCGCGACGTTTGCGTCTCGGCGCCGGCGGCCGGGGGCGCGGGCGCCTCGCGGCGGCCCGACATGAAGGGCGCGGCCAGCAGCGCCGCGAACGACGACAGGACGAGTGCGGGCAAGAGCGTGCGGGTAAGACGTTTGGTGGGCAATCTCATTGAGTCCTCTCTTTTCAAGTATCGGTACGGCAAGGGACTCGCGCCGGCGGCGAGCGTAGGGACGGGGATTATATGTGCGCGGCCCCGTCCCGTAAATCTTTTTCTCGCCGCCGCCGGCCCGGGCGGCGAAATCGTGGCCGGCCGCACCTGCCGCGGTCTTGGCGGTAACTCTCATTTAATGGTTAAAGTCGCACGGCTGAGACTTTAACGGTTTACTGGCAGGGCTTAAGCCAAAAAGTGGCAGGGGTGATGACGATTTTCCTTAGAAAATCGTCATCACCCCTTTTTCGTTTAAACCAATTACTGGCAGGAAGTACAGAATTAAATCAATTACTGGCAATGAGAACACACAAATCAACACTACGCCACGATCTAGCGTGACAGAACATAGCTTACCTTAGATACCTATCGCGAGGTCCCCAACTGTATTTTCCCAGACAAATAATCAAATACCACCCAAAATAGTAGTGATATCCCAATCAGCAAAAACAAATATGATAGTTTAAGCCACTTGTGTTTCGTCTTGATTATTCGCTCTATAAAGTCTTTTGAACCGGTAGAGCTTTGAATATTTATTGCGTAAGCTCTGGGTAAAAATACCGATAGGGCAAATATTATGCTGATGAACCAACTTATTAACGGCAACAGCAGTTTTATTATAGAAGGTGCGGTTATTTTCCCTTGTAAGAAAGCCGCTGCGTTAAAATAAAACCCGATAAGAATTGCATTAACTGTGAGACATTGAGAGGCTGCACTCTCAAGCGCCGGAAGTGCATCCTGCACCACCTTTTGCGCCGCCTCTCTCCAAAAGGCTCTCGTTTCCTCGATCGTAATTAGAGACTCAGGAATTTCAGATTTTTGTTCGCTCACTTTCTTACTTCTCTCGTATTAATATTCACCTGAAAGCGGTGTATACCAAGGCCAGTGTCTTTAGAATTTGCGCAAGTTACGTCAAGCCAATCGTTCGGATTATCTCGCGGTCCAAATAGTTCAGATACTTTTTCGCGAATCTCCTTAGTAAGTTTCTGCAGGGCAGGCCTTACTTTCTTTTCCCGAACAAACGAGGCTTTCGCCTCCTCGATTAAAAGCTGGGGAATAGCATTTGGCCTGCTGCAATGTGGGCAGGTAACGATTAAATCATTAGCATCTTCTTCTGGGCTCATCTTACTTGATCACTCTCAAGTCTGCCCCAATACTTACAAAAGGAGCCCAATAGAATGGATGGCTATACTCTGGATAATCAGCTTTCAACCAGATTTGTGCCTTCCGCAAACTCGCGACAATAGAATGTCCTGCTAACCAATGCTCATAAACCTTTTGCATCAGAAGCATTGTTGAGCGATCATTGACCTTCCATAAGCTTACAATCGCCGAAGCTGCTCCTGCTTCAAAGAGACTTACATACAAGCTGACTAATTCGCTGCCGGCGTGTTGCATCAGCTTTCCACTTTCACACGCGCTCAGAACAACTAAAGAGTTATTTAGTCTTAAATTGCCAAGGTCTGATACCGAAACAATCTCATCTCCCGCCAGCAAGACACCGGATCTTTCAGCAACATCCATATCAAAATAGCCATGGCAGGCTAAATGGATTACTGGGGCTCCATGACAATTCGAAGATAAGGTATCTTTGGAACAGGCTGTTCCAAGATGGTAAGTCGAACCCAGGGTATTAGCTACACATATTGCTTCTTCTTCAGCAAACTTTAAATCCCCAGTAGGGTTGCCAAAAACCAAAGAGGCATTCAAAGATGGCCCAACTTCCTTCACATGAGAGTTAAGGTAATACAATATTGAGGCACTGGGGACTTGAGTCACTTCATATTTATCAACCAATGCTCCATCATGAAATGTTATTGCTGAAAATGGGATATCCATTAGGAGCCCATCTGGTATGAAGATGATTTTTGAAAAGCTACCCGATTCTAAGAGGGGTAATACTGGGGATATTATTATCGAACTCAGACTATTCCAGTTAACGGGCTGAGTTCGCTTATTTGCGTTAGCTTTAATCTCTGATTCAATCGCCGACCGAATATCGTAGAGCTTATACTCTTCATCATGATACTCGTATAGATGTATATTATTTAATTGCTTACTTGCTGCTGCGACAATAAATCCATTACTAAACAGATAGTAATTTAAAAATAGCGCGTTCGGCTCAGTCTCTAGTAGCTTGTCTATTCTATCTGAAGTTATAGGAGTTCCTTTACGCCAAGCTAGAGCCTCGGGAGATTGAGTTGATAACTGATTCCATATCTCTTCAAGCCTAGCAACAACCTCCTTTCTTTCTTCACTTGTCTTATACTTTAGTCGAATGAAGTCATCTGAGTCTTCAATCTGTGGGTTGAAGAGTATCTGGTCTAACTCCTTCCTCTTTTGGATCAACTCCCCCTCTTCAATAAGTAACTCGGCATTACTTAGTCCGGGTTGAGGCATAACAGGGCGGAAGGTAGAGACAGCATCAAGCACTCCCCTAGCCTTTATACGCTCAATAAAATCCCACACTAGGTGAGGGTTCTTTGTGTCTTTGGCTACACGCAGAACAAGTCCGTATAAAGGATAAACTTCTTTCTTAATTAAGGTTCGGAGTCTAGTGTTAGGAGCCTCTACTCTTAGCCTCTCAACAAGATCAAGCCACTCTTTAGCCAGTCCAATTAGTTCATCTGGAGAGGCGGAATCAGCTAAAAATTCAATACGCGTAGAACTGCAATGTAGCAGAACATCAAGGAAATTCTCTTCTTGTGCAATTAAGTAAGCCTTATCAATAGCATCATTAAATGCATTTGTATCGCCAAGTCTTGCATACAGGACAGCTAGATTAGTCAATCTTCCGCATATGCGATACTTATTGCCTGTTTTTTCTGCCAACTCTAGTGCTTGGCGATAGTAATTTAACGCCAGATTCGATGCGCCAAATCGGGCGGCTACATTACCACGATTGGTGAGTATTATTCCTTTGCGCTCTAAATAGTCTGCATGGATGTCTTCTGTCGATAAATCAAATATCTCGGGTAGCATTTCGGTTAACCTTGCCGCCCTTACGAGATACATATATCCAGATTGCTCTGACCCGCTTCTATCAGACTTAATCAGCGCTCTATAAAGATTAATAAGGCTTGCAATCTCTCCGGATATGTAGTTCGCCTCTCGGTAGATGCCTAACGCATTCTCAGCGCACGCAATCGCTTGGTCCAAATCTCCTAAACGACTATAAGTAACGCTGAGATTAACTAACGTCTTAGCTAATGGTATGTCATACCCTATAGATTTGAACTCACTCGCCGCTTGAAGCCATAAAGACAAAGCTGTGTCCAAGTCGCCTTTGTTAAATGCCTCCTGAGCTTTTTCGGCACGCTCTCTAGCCGCCATATCTACAATTGTTATGCCGAACCGCTCGAAAAATGCTTTGCCTAAAGCTTCTTCATCTGCATCCTCGGCTAGTGGAGTGCGTGGTTGTTTTTGTTGCTCCTGCCACTTTCGCGGAGCTGAGTATCCGTCATCAACGTGCCTGTACTTATCAATGTCAATTGTTGAATAGAGAGTCTCAAGTATGTCATTGGCTTTCAGGAAAGCCTGTTCTGCATCACCAAAACGTCCCCAATGTCTATAGGTAGAGGCTAAGTTGAACAGGGCCATATACTCATCGATCGGCTCGTCTAACTGATGGTATAGATCTACAGCTTGTTGGATATGGCCAACCGCTTCTTCATAGTTTCCAAGGACTCTCTCCACATCACCTAAATTATCCAAGTGAGCTGCCTTCATGCGCGGCTCTCCGATTTCATCAGCAATCTTAATGGCCCTCAATAAACAATCCCGCGATTGACGTATCTTGCCACTGCTTGTGAGAGCCAAACTCATATTTGATAACACCGAGGCTTCCCCGTATATGTCTCTCACGCTGACTGCAGCTTTCAGTGCAGCTTCAAAATAGCTAATGGCAGATTCATATTCACCCCTTTTGGTTTCAATTATTCCGAGGCTATCTAGTGATCCGCTGGCGATTACAAACAACTCATTATTTATTGTAATGGCCAAAGATTGTTCAAAGTACTTAACTGCGGAATCATATTGATGCTGCCTGCTCGCAGTAATACCTAACCAATGAAGTCCAAGTGCTTCTAGTCTCAGCGACTTTGTTACTTCACCTAGCCGCGCAGCAGCTTTAAAGAATACTGTCGCTTCATCGAACTGCTGCCGGTCTACCTTACCCTTACCTTTTACGACACACTCCATTGCACTTTTCTGGGCCAATGCGAATAGCTTCGAGCCTGTTCTTGCTAAATCGTTGCCAGCCGTCTGCTCTTTCGGAGTGTTGCGGGCAGATTTGAAGGTCTCTACGGCTTGGGAAAATGCTTCACACAGCTCTTGAGCTTGTTGAATATTTAAAGATGTAAGCAACCCGACGGTTTCAATCCCAAGATCTATAAAATCGTTGATATTGTAAGGTACAGACTCGCCTTTTTCTTCTAACTGTAAAGCACTGGACAGGGCTCCATAATGTCCAACTGATATAAAATCGGGGATTTGATTCTTCTTGAAGAGTACATACCGCGAAAAAAAATTTACAAGCTTTTCTTCATTCTCAATCCGCCATGATAGAAGATCATTGCTTCTAAGATCAGGTATGAATCTTTTGTCGCACCAATAGATATACACAAATGCGTCTAAAAGCCCGTCGTTATTAATGAGGTTTAAGATATCTATAACTTCGTCACGTAGGTCTGGATTCAACTCTTTCTGCTTACGCCAGAATTCAAGTGCAGAGCGTAATGAGAACACTTCATTGTGTAAAGAACTGTTGCTATTTGTCGGTATACCATAGGCATCACTGTAGCTTCGAAGATTATCGTTTAAGTTCCACTGAATTATGTCCTTGCCGATTAGCTGGGCAAGGACTTCCCCTACTTTCATGTTCGCATAAATGATCCAAAAACCAGCGACATCATTTGCATTTGGCCCCTTAGCGACGTCTTCAGATAGGCCTATCCCCTTTTCTGAAGGAAGCACCATAGCTTTCGGAGGGGGATCAAAGACAAAAAGACGTAGGCCAAGCTTTTCGGATTTTGTTCTTAGGGCATTCCAAGAGAAGAAGTCTTTTGGGTTGTCTAAAATACTCCTGATTAAGGTGAGGATTTCTTCGGAGTACTGGTTCATGTCATCTTCTCTCTAGTTCAGACTAGGTATACCTTATGTGAGTCTACTTGCATGAGTTCTACATTGGGTGAGATTAAAGTCTACAGCAGCTTTAGCTTGATCAAGGGGTCGCTAAAAGCTCATGCACAATATTCCCGTATGGAATGTATGTCAACAACATGAGTGAGCCTTAATTTTGAATCGGAACAATCATAGTATTCATCCAAGATTCTCTTTACATTCATCAGTAACCCTGCGCTGTACGTCCCAGTGAGGTGCGATAACCACTCTCAAGCGCACATAGCTAGACCAATCCGCGTGGAATGTCAGCGCGTGCTACATAGATTGGCGTTGCCATTAGAGCATATTTATTAGCCATTCCTTTCTCCGTCCAATATTTTTCATCAGGTAACTTCCCATGCAGCAGGCGCTTCGCAAGAAATTCTAATCTTTCCGTCGGCCCTTCCATCGTGTAACAAGCTAGACCCATTAACCCCAAATATTCTTCGTTATCAGCTTTGAGTTTGCCTGTTCGATGATCCGTCTGTTCTTTTAAAGCTTGATATAGTTCTGAGTTTTCGCGTGAGAGTTTAAGCTCCTCCACTAAGTAGCGAGCAAAAAGAGCAGTGCCAGATGCAGAGTGTGCTACGGCCGCTCCAGCCTCACCCAGTAAATGCTTTGCAGAACCTCCTAGCCCTACAACAGTATGATCCGTAAGGCCTGAGAAAAAAATCAGAGGGTTATTGACGTTTTCAGTCCTGCCATAAGGTCCCCACTGCATATCGAGCGTGTCAAAGACGTAATCTCCCGGATCATCAACAGAGCCGACATCTCCAAATCTATGTATGTACTCGCAAAGGTGTTCAAGCCTTTCATATCGATCATGCTCTGATTCATTTTTGCGCGTGGCGCTAATAATTTTGGCATCGAACTTAACTTCTGAGGTTTTCTTACTCATGCCTCTGCGGATTTGCTGCGATAGCATATCGAGCTTCGTATCAGAAATGTAGTAGTAGTACTTCATCATCACTTTAAACCTTTATGCACAGGTCTCTTGCCAGGGACCAAGCAACATTGGCAAGCAAGACAGCTCCAATGAAGGCATTAACATTCGTCTATAAGGTCCAATAGCATATTGGCAAATCCAAGTGCCTGTGCCACTACTTCCGGGCTGCTATAAGCGACGGTACGGTGGCTACTAGGATTCTTGAACCATATGATCGCGCCCCGCATTAGGACATGAAACCCTTCAAGCTCTCCTTCGGTTGCAGCGGCCGGATGCTTAAGGATTCCTCCCTTTGGCTTAAAAGCAGTCGACATTAGTTCAGCACCGATGGCGGTCGCGGGCAGCCCCGCTTTCTTACGAACCGTCTCCTCAATTAACCTAAAGGCCTTGAAGATAGTGGTGTCATAGTCACCAGACTGGTAATCATCTCGAACCCGTAGTCTCAAATCTTCCCTAGTTAGAAGAGAGTCAATGTCAATTGATGGGATGACCATGTCATCTAGCGCCTGTTCTGCCAGCAGTCGGCCGCGATCAGTTAAAATCTTAAATACTTCAGAGGACTGCGAAGGATCCTGCGTAATGTAGCCGTCTCGCTCCAGCTCGGTGATTGCCCGTCTTGCCCCTACCATTTCTTGATCTGATAGACGGTCGAGTCCGTAGTGATGAGGGAGGGTGCTGCTTAGAATCGTGTCGTAGCCCCACGAACTGTGCCGGTGTGGGCCGCCTGACCCATGCCCATGCAGAACTATGAGATACATCTTTTTGAGCAGTCCCTTTGATAGGGGTCGTGCAAACGACATAATATGTTTCTCCGGTCACTATCAAGGAATCGAACTACAGCGGTTCGCGCTTGAGTGAATAGAAGCCGAAGCCTTAACTTTACAGGCTATGAAAGCCTACTCGCTCGACCTGCGGCAGCGGGTGCTGCAAGCAGCACTGAGCGGCGACCATACCCTCGCGGAGGTCGCCAGCCTG
>DASVQJ010000150.1:0-3469 GCA_036389235.1 Pyrinomonadaceae bacterium
CCTGTACTTACCTCCCGCCCGCGTGGGCGCGCGGCGCGAGGGGGCGCGGGCCGAGGGTCCGCGCTTCTTTGAAAGACAGGCGCTCCTTTGGGCGCGAAACTCCCCAACTGCTATATTGTCCGCGCGTTCACCAAACGGAAGAGGAATCTTTAAAAGAGAATGAGCGAAGCGAGGACGAGCACGAGCGGTTTCCAGTTGACCGAGGAGCTGCGCGACAGCCCCTTCATGCGCGCGTGCAGGCGCGAGCAGGTGCCCTACACGCCCGTCTGGCTGATGCGCCAGGCCGGGCGCTACATGAAGGAGTACCGCGACGTGCGCGCCAAACACTCCTTCCTCGAGATGTGCAAACAGCCCGAGGTCGCCTCCGAGGTCACGGTCTACGCCGCGCACCGCCTGAACGTCGACGCCGCCATCATCTTCGCGGACATCCTCCTCATCATCGAGCCGATGGGGCTCGAACTCGAATTCGCCAAGGGGGAAGGCCCCGTCATCCATAACCCCGTCCGCGACGCCTCCGACGTCGAACGCGTCCGCGAGGTCGAGGACGTCTCCTCGCTCGACTACGTCTACGAGGCCGTCCGCATCACGCGCCGGGAGCTGCGCCCCGACCTCCCGCTCATCGGCTTCTGCGGCGCCCCCTTCACGCTGGCCTCCTACATCTGCGAGGGCGGCGGCTCGAAGAACTACGTCAACACCAAGCGGCTGATGTACACAGACCCCGGGGCGTGGCACGCGCTCATGTCGAGAATCGCGCGCGCCCTCTCCCGATACCTCAACGCGCAGGTCGAGGCGGGCGCGCAGGCCGTGCAGATTTTCGACTCGTGGGTCGGCGCGCTCTCCCCCGACGACTACCGCGAGTACGTCCTCCCGCACACGCGCGAAGTCATCCGGAACGTGACGCCCGGCGTCCCCGTCATCCACTTCGGCACGGGCACGGCGGCGCTGCTCGAACTGATGAAGGAGGCCGGCGGCGACGTGATCGGCCTCGACTGGCGCGTGCGCCTGGACGACGCCTGGGCGCGGCTCGGCGACGTGGCCGTGCAGGGGAACTTCGACTCCATCGCGCTCTTCACCAACCCGGAGGTCGTC
This sequence comes from Pyrinomonadaceae bacterium, assembly GCA_036389235.1. Classification (GTDB taxonomy): domain Bacteria; phylum Acidobacteriota; class Blastocatellia; order Pyrinomonadales; family Pyrinomonadaceae; genus QHXN01. The sequence goes on from DASVQJ010000150.1 coordinate 1,090, forward strand.
CGCCGGAGGGCGAAGCAGGTGCTCGACCAGGCGGCCAACCGCCCCGGCCACATCTTCAACCTCGGACACGGCATCCTCCCGGAGACGCCCGTCGAGAACGTCGTCGCTCTGGTGGAGGCCGTCCACGAGTTGAGCCGGAGGTAGAGACCCGACGCGATGAATCAACCTTACGACGCGCTGCTCGTCGTCTCCTTCGGCGGCCCCGAAGGCACGGACGACGTGATGCCCTTCCTCGCCAACGTCCTGCGCGGCCGCAACGTCCCCGAGTCGCGCATACGCGAGGTCGCGCAGCACTACGAAATATTCGGCGGCGTGAGCCCCATCAACGGGCAGAACCGGCGCCTCATCGCGGCGCTCGAACGGGAGCTTGAGAGCGAAGGCCCGCGCCTGCCCGTCTACTGGGGCAACCGCAACTGGCACCCGATGCTCGCGGACACCTTGCGCCGGATGCGCGACGAAGGGGTCAGGAACGCGCTCGCCTTCGTCACCTCGGCCTACAGCTCCTACTCGGGCTGCCGACAGTACCGCGAGGACGTCGAGCGCGCGCGCGAGGCCGTCGGCGAAGATGCTCCGCGCGTCGAGAAGCTGCGCGCCTTCTACAACCACCCGGGCTTCGTCGGCCCGAACGTCGAGAACCTGCGCGCCGCGCTCGGACAGATTCCGGGGGAGCGTCGCGCCCACGCGCGCGTGGCCTTCACGGCGCACAGCGTCCCCGCCGCGATGGCCGCGGGCTGCGACTACGAGCGCCAACTGCTCGAAACCTGCCGCCTCGTCGCGGAGGGTGCCGGCGCCGAGGGGTGGCGTCTCGTCTTCCAGAGTCGCTCGGGGCCGCCCACGCAGCCGTGGCTCGAACCCGACGTCTGCGACCACCTGCGCGCGCTGAAGGCCGACGGCGTCACGGACGTGGTCGTCGCGCCGGTCGGCTTCATCTCCGACCACATGGAGGTGCTCTACGACCTCGACACAGAGGCGCGGCGGCTCTCGGAAGAACTCGGCGTCCGTCTGATTCGCGCCGCGACGGTCGGCGCGCACCCGGAGTTCGTCCGCATGATACGCGAGCTGATACTCGAAAGGCTCGACCCGGCCGCCCCGCGCCGCGCGCTCGGCACGTACGGGCCTTCGCACGACGTTTGTCCGGTTGACTGCTGCCTGCCCGGAACGTCGAGACCTGTCGTTCGTCTTGAGAGTAATGCCGGTTGAGTTAAGCACGGAGGCACAGAGGACTCAGAGGGGGCACAGAGTGCAACCCTCTGTGCCCCCTCCGTGCCCTCTGTGCCTCTGTGGTTAAACGCCACCTACGCTACATGCAACGTCGAGGAAATTTGGCGGAAGAATCATCAAATAACAGGCGGCGCGTGGTCATCGTCGGCGGCGGCGTCAGCGGCCTCGCCGCCGCGCACCGCCTCGCGGAGTCGCAGTCAAAAGAGAACCCGCTCGAAGTAGTCCTGCTCGAAGCCTCAAACCGTCTGGGCGGCACGGTGCGGACGCACCGGCGCGAAGGTTTTTTGATCGAGGGCGGCCCCGACTCTTTCATCTCCGAAAAGCCTGAAGCGCTCGCGCTGGCGAAGCGCCTCGGCCTCGCCGGGCGCATCACGGGGACGAGCGAGCAGCACCGCCGCAGCTTCGTCGTGCGCGGCGGGCGGCTGCGGCCGACGCCCGAAGGCTTCCAACTGCTCGCGCCCTCGCGCGTGCTCCCCTTCCTCACGACGGACATCTTCACCTGGCGCGGCAAGGCGCGCATGGCGCTCGACCTCGTGCTGCCGCGGCGCAGGGGCGCGAACGGGCGCGACGACGAGAGCCTCGCCGCCTTCGTCCGCCGCCGCTTCGGCCGCGAGGCCCTGGAGCGCATGGCGCAGCCGATGGTCGGCGGCATCTACACGGCCGACCCCGAGGCCCTCTCCCTGCGCGCCACGATGCCGCGCTTCCTTGAGATGGAGCGCAGAGACCGCAGCCTCATCCTCTCGATGTGGAAGGCCGGCCGCCGCGCGGGCGAGGCCGGGCGCCACGGCCGCGGCGCGAGCGGCGCGCGCTACAGCCTCTTCCTCTCCTTCGACGAAGGCACGCAGGTTCTCACCGACGCGCTCGCCGCGCGCCTGCCCGCCGGCTCCGTCAGACTCAACACGCGCGTCGAATCACTGTCATACGCCCGCGACGCCGGGGCCGTAGGCGCGCGGCGCTGGCTCCTGAAGATTGCGGGCGGCGAGGAGGTGAGCGCCGACGCGGTCGTCCTCGCGCTCCCCGCGCACGCCTCCGCGCGTCTCGTGCGCGACGTTGACGACGGGCTCGCCGAAGAGCTCGAAGCCATCCCTTACGCCTCGACGGCGACCGTCAACCTCGCCTTCCGGCGCGAAGACATCCGGCACCCGCTCGACGGCTTCGG
>DASVQJ010000151.1:0-9424 GCA_036389235.1 Pyrinomonadaceae bacterium
CGCGGCCAGCTGCTCGTGCCGAGTCAGCGTCCGCTCCACCTGCACCGGGTAGTACGCCATCAGCTCCGTGGCCGTGTCGATGCCGGTCAGGCCGCCGCCGATGACGATGGCCGGCAGCTGCACCTGGAGGTTCGCCAGCGAGTCCCTCTTGAAGGCGCCCGTGAGCTGCAGCGACATGAGGAAGTCGCTCGCCTTGCGGATGCCCCGGATGAGGTTGTTCTTCATCCCGATGATGGTGGGGCGGCCCGCGCCCGCCGCGATGGCGATGTGGTCGAAGCCCAGCTTCCACGCATCGTCGATGGTGAGGGTGCCACCAAAGCGCACGCCGCCGTAGATGCGCAGGTTCTCCCGGCGCGCCAGCGTCAGGTGGATGAGGGTGAGGAAGTTCTTGTCCCAGCGCACGGTGATGCCGTACTCCGACACGCCGCCGAAGCCGGCGAGCACGCGCTCGTCGAGCTCGGCCGTGATCTCGCCGTACTCGCGCACCGCGCGCGGGACGCCGCGGCCGCCGCCCCCGGTCAAAGTCTCCGCGAGCGGCTCGATCTTCAGGCCGTCGATGCCGACGACGCCGAACCCCTCGTTCAGCAGGAAGTGCGCGAGCGTGTAGCCCGCGGGGCCTAAGCCCACGACGAGCACGTTCTTACCGTTGTACGGGAGCGCGTAAGGCCGCTTCGCGTTCAAGGGGTTCCAGCGCGTGAGCAGGCCGTAGATTTCGACGCCGTAAGGCAGCGCCAGCACGTTCGTCAGCACCCCCGTCTCCGCCTGCGGGATGTTGACCGGCTCCTGCTTCTGGAAGATGCACGACTTCATGCAGTCGTTGCAGATGCGGTGCCCCGTGCCCGGGCACATCGGGTTGTCGATGCAGACGACGGCGAGCGCGCCGATGGGGTCGCCGTCGCGCTGCAAGACGTGCATCTCCGAAATCTTCTCGTCGAGCGGGCACCCGCCGAGCACAATCCCGAGCGGGTTCTTCTTGAGGGAGCCGTCCTTCTCCTTCAGGCCCTTCGAGCACGAGTCCTTGTCGCGCTCGTGGCAGTAGAGGCAGTAGTGAACCTCCTCCAACACCTCGCGCTGCGTGTAGCGCTTGTCGGTGAGCCCGAACCCGTCGCGGCGGCGCAGGTTCTTATCGAGCCCGCGCATCAGCTCGGGCAGATCGGCCTCCGGCCGTTCGAGCTGCACCAGGTGCTCGTAGTTGAGCGGGTGCGGGAAGCGGAACGAGACCCAGCCCTTCACGCGCTCCCTCGCGTCCGGCCGCAGCGCGTGCGCCGCCGACCAGGCTTCGAGGAGCCTCAGCGACGCGCGCACGAAAGCCCGATTTCCGTCAGCAACACTCTCGTCCTCTTCGACCCGCCACGCCGCGAGCAAAGCCTCCGCTTCAGTCCCCTTCGACTGCTCCGCGGCCGCCCCCGTCGCGCGCGCGCGCTCGTCCGACCAGGACTCCTCCTGGCGCACGCCCTCCTTCGGGTAGTTCTTCTCCCACTCCAGAAGGCGCGCCGCCATCCGCGCCACGCCCAGCTCGCGGTCGTCCCCGAGCGTGTCCGCGAACGCCGCGCGCCGCAGCGCTTCGAGCGCCGCGTCCGCCGCCTCCACGTCCACACCGGCGGCGCGCTCCGCCGGGAAGCTCCTCGTCGCGCGCCGCTGCACGAACTGCTTGAACTGGAAGACGGGGTCTTGCGCCCGGATTTCGGCGCACAGACGCTCACGCTCCGCCTCCACGCGGAACAGCCGCGCGACGAACCGCGACAGGTGCGGCGCCGCCTCGATCAGAAGCTCCGACTCCGCCTTCGTCCCCTTCAAATTCTCGCCGCGCGCCCCGACGTACTCCGCCAGCCGCGCGTGCAGCGCCGCGTCCGCACTCTCGACCTCCGCGTAGAACGCCTCGGCCAGAGCGCGCAGACGCTCCGGCCGGTAGAGGTCGCCGTACGTGAAGCCCTCGATGCCCAGGGGGAAGTCCGCCGAAAACTGCTTGTCGCTGGTGGGTTCGTGCGCGGCGTCGTTCGACTCGACGAAGAGGTCTTGTACCATTTATGAAGTGTCCGACTCTCTGAAGACTTTCGGCCGGGGAAGAGTTTCAAAGGCGCGCGAGACTTCGGAGAGGCCCGCCAACCTGAGTATAACACCGCCCCCGCCGCCCCCCGAAAGAGACTCGCCGCGCCCCCTCATTCTGCCCCGACGCCCGGCCCGCACGTCGCGGCACGCGTCACCTCGGCCCCCGACTTTACCCACCGCGCGCTTGCCATTCCCGCCGCCGCGCCCTTATAATCGCCTCGTTTTTGGCGCGTTGGTGTAGTCGGCTAACACGCCGCCCTCTCAAGGCGGAGACCACGGGTTCGAGTCCCGTACGCGCTATCAAGTTCGACAATTAGTAGAAGCAAAGGCCGCCGGAAGTTCCGGCGGCCTCTTCATTTTTCGCGGCACCGTTTTAGTCGAGTTGCGCAGGTGTCAGGAACACCCCGGTGCTATAATCGCGCGCCTGTAAGCAAGAGCGTGTTGGGAGAAGATAGGGCGCGTGCTGTTGGACGAGGAGAACAGGAGGCTGGCGGGGGCCGTGCGGCGGACGCTCGGGGCGCTGGTGGCGCCGCTCGGCGAGAGCATCCGGATGGTCTGGCGCGGGGCGGGCGCGCCGGACGCGCGGGCCGTGCTCGACAACCACCTGAAGCTGACCGCGCAGCGCTTCATCGACCTGCGCGAGACCTCCGAGGAGACGAAGCAGCGCTACTACGAGGAGTTCTGCCGCCACTTCGACCTCACGCCCGCGCCCGACACGTTCCCCCTGCGCGACTCCACAGACCTGCCGCCGCACCTGCTCAAACGGCTCGACCGCACGCCCGTCAGCGTCTCCTACCTGGAGACCTACGACTCGCGCCACGGCACCAACTTCGCCGACCGGGCGCGCCAGGCGCTCTTCCAGTTCGCCAACCTCGTCATCAAGTTCGACGGCGCGGTCACGCCCAGAGAGGCCGCCGCGCTCTCGGAGTTCAAGCGGACGCTCTACCCCGGCGGCCCTCAAGACGCCCCCGCAAAGGACGAGGCGGGCAAGGCCGTTGCCGAGCCCGAACCCGTCGAAGAGGAGCTGCCGCCGCCGCGCCCGCTCGAAGAGTTGCTGGCGGAGTTGGACGCGCTCGTCGGGCTCGACCGCGTGAAGGCGGACGTGCGCCAGCTCATCAACTTCCTCAAGGTGCAGAAGCTCCGCGAGGGGCAGGGCCTCAAAAGCCTCCCCGCCTCGCGCCACCTCGTCTTCTACGGCAACCCGGGCACGGGCAAGACGACCGTGGCGCGCCTCGTCTCGCAGATTTACCGGACGCTCGGCGTGCTGCGGCGCGGGCACCTCGTCGAGACCGACCGCGCCGGCCTCGTCGCCGGCTACGTCGGCCAGACGGCGATGAAGGTGCGCGACGTGACGACGAAGGCCCTCGGCGGCGTCCTCTTCATCGACGAGGCTTACACGCTCGCGTCGGGCGGCGCCAACGACTTCGGGCAGGAGGCCGTCGAGACGCTCCTCAAGATGATGGAAGACCACCGGGACGACCTCGTCGTCATCGTCGCCGGCTACACGGGGCGGATGCAGGAGTTCCTCGACTCGAACCCCGGGCTGCGCTCGCGCTTCAACAAGCACATACACTTCGACGACTACGGCGTCGAACAACTGGTCAGGATATTCAAGACCTTCTGCCAGAAGGCCGACTTCAAACTCACGGAGGGCGCCGAGAAGGAGCTCGCGTCGGTCTTCGGCGTGCTCTGCGCCTCGCGCGACGAGACCTTCGGCAACGCGCGCGCCGCCCGCAACCTCTTCGAGGCCACGCTCAGCAAGCAGGCCAACCGCCTCGTCTCGCTCCCGAAGGTCGACCGCGAAATCCTCTCCGCCATCGAGGCGGCCGACATCCCCGGCCACGACGAGCTGCGCTCGACCGGCATCCTCGGCGGCGGCTGAGGGGCCGGCCCGCGGGGCGGTTTGTTCGCCCGCCCAATTAATAAATGAGTCACCAAACCGTTGAAAAAATCCGTCAATCCCGTTCCCCGTTTGACCAAAAGTGCGCGTCTGAGCGATGCTACGACGTTACAAAGTCAAACTTCATCCCTGTGAGAATTAAGCCATGAGTAAAGCAGCAACCGAAGCTTACGCGAGCGCCCCCCTGACCTCTTACTCCGAGGACGAGCAGATGTTCCGCGCCTCCGTCCGCGAGTTCGCCGAGGGCGAGATACGGCCTCGGGTCGAGGAGATGGACGAGCACGCGAAGATGGCGCCCGAAGTCCTCCGACAGCTCTTCGAGCTGGGGCTGATGGGCGTCGAGACGCCGGAGGAGTTCGGCGGCACGGGCGCGTCGTTCTTCATGGCGATCATCGGCGTCGAGGAGCTGTCGAGGGTAGACCCTTCGGTCGGCGTCCTGATGGACGTGCAGAACACGCTCGTCAACAACGCCCTCATCCGCTGGGGGAGCCCCGAGCAGAAGAAGAAGTACCTGCCGCGCCTGGCCTCAGACACCGTCGGCGCCTACGCGCTGAGCGAGGCCGGGTCGGGCTCCGACGCCTTCGCCATGCAGACGCGCGCGGTGGACAGGGGCGACCACTACGAGTTGACCGGCCAGAAGCTCTGGATCACGAACGGCAACGAGGCCGGCCTCTTCATCGTCTTCGCCAACGCGAACCCCGAGGCCGGCTACCGCGGCATCACGGCTTTTATTGTCGAGAAGGGGTTCGAGGGTTTCGCCGTCGGCAAGAAGGAGAACAAGCTCGGCATCCGCGCCTCCTCGACGACCGAGATCATCCTCGACGGCTGCAAGGTGCCGAAGGAGAACGTGCTCGGCGAGTTGGGCAGGGGCTACAAGGTCTCCATCGAGACGCTCAACGAGGGGCGCATCGGCATCGGCGCGCAGATGATCGGCATCGCCCGCGGCGCGCTCGAACACGCCCTGCGCTACACGGCCGAGCGCACGCAGTTCAAGCAGCCCATCAACCAGTTCCAGGGCGTGCAGTTCCAGCTCGCCGAGATGGCGACCGAGCTTGAGGCCGCGCGCCTGATGGTCTACAACGCCGCGCGGATGAAGGACGCCGGCCTCAACTTCGTCAAGGAGGCCGCGATGGCCAAGCTCTACTCCTCGCGCGTCGCCGAGAAGGTTTCGTCCAAAGCCATCGAGCTCTACGGCGGCTACGGCTTCGTCAAGGACTACCCGGTCGAGAAGCTCTGGCGCGACTCCAAGATCGGCGCCATCTACGAGGGCACGTCCAACATGCAGTTGCAGACGATTGCGAAGCTGATTATTGGTAAATAGTAAATGGTGAATAGTAAATGGTGGTTTAATCCATTCACTATTTACTATTCACCATTAACCATTCACGGGTTATGGCAGCATCCAGAATCGACATCTTCCGCGTGATGCTCGAAGGCGACCCCGACAACACGGCGGTCATGTTCGGGCTGGCGAAGGAGTACGAGAAGGCCGGGCGCTTCGACGACATGATCGAGGTACTTTCGGACTACCTCCAGCGCGCCGACGACGAGGGCAACGCCTACGGCATGCTCGCCGCGGCCTACCTCAAGCTCGGCAACCGCGACGCCGCCCGCCGCGCCTACGAGCGCGGCGCCGAGGTCGCACAGGCCCACGGACACCCCTCGATGGCGCAGGACTACCGCTTCGCGATTGAGACCGAGTTTGAGGATTAAAGCACCGACGCCGCGGAGCGGCGGTCTGAGTTTAGCCCGGCCTTTCAAGGCCGGGGTCGTTGGTGGTTTCAGATGGGGCGTCGCGTCAGCGACGCCCGAGCCGACGCGGCCCGCTCAGGCGTCGCCGACGCGACGCGGCGGCGTTTGATCAATGACGCTGCCCCGGCCTTGAAAGGCCGGGCTAAACTCAGACCGCCGCTCCGCGGCGGATTTATACGCGCGGGTTAATATTTGAGCAGGAGAGTTAGCACTTATGGCGACCGAGGTTAAGGCGCGGGAGTATCGGGGGTTGGGGCGCGAGGAGATGGTGGGCATCTACCGGACGATGTATTTGTCGCGGCGCCTGGACGACAAGGAGATTCAGCTCAAGGGGCAGAACAAAATCTTCTTCCAGATTTCGGGCGCGGGGCACGAGGCCGTGCTCGCGGCCGCGGGGCTGGCGTTCAAGTCCGGCTACGACTGGTTCTTCCCCTACTACCGCGACCGCGCCCTCTGCCTACAGCTCGGCGTCACCCCCCTGGAGATGCTGCTCGCGGCCGTCGGCGCCGAGGCCGACCCCAGCTCGCACGGCCGCCAGATGCCTTCGCACTGGGGGCACACGAAATTCAACATCGTCTCCTCCTCGTCGCCCACGGGCACGCAGTTCCTCCACGCCGTCGGCTGCGCCGAGGCGAGCCACCGCGGCGCGCTGAGCGAGGAGATCAGGAAGCACGTCCTCGGCTTCCGCGGCGACGAGGTCGCCTACTGCTCGGCCGGCGACGGCACGACGAGCGAGGGCGAGTTCTGGGAGGCCCTCAACACCGCGAGCAACCTACGGCTGCCCGTCGTCTTCCTCATCGAGGACAACGGCTACGCCATCAGCGTCCCCGTCGAGGTGCAGACCGCGGGCGGCGACGTGTCGCGCCTGGTCGAGACCTTCCCCGACCTCCTCGTCGAGCGCTGCGACGGCACCGACCCGGTCGAGTCCCTGGAGGCTTTGAAGCGGGCCGTCGAGCACTGCCGCCGCAGGAGAGGCCCGGCGCTCGTCCACGCGAAGGTCATCCGCCCCTACTCGCACTCGCTCTCGGACGACGAGAAGCTCTACCGCCCCGACGAGGAGCGCACGACGGACGCCGAGCGCGACCCCGTCAAGCGCTTCGGCGCGCTGCTCGTCGAAGAGGGCTTCGTCACGCAGGACGAGTTGCAGAAGCTCAAGGACGAGGTCGACCGCGAGGTCAACGAGGCGGCCGACGCCGCGCTCGCCAGCCCGCAGCCCGCGCCCGGCACGGCCGCGCAACACGTCTTCTCGCCCGACGCGGACCCGACCTCCGAAGAGTTCGACAACGAGGAGGGCGCCGAGCTTTCCGGCAACCCCGGCACGATGGTCGACCTCATCAACCGGTGCCTCCACGAGGAGATGGCGCGCGACGCGCGCATCGTCGTCTTCGGCGAGGACGTGGCCGACGTGTCGCGCGAGCAGTACCTCGACAAGGTGAAGGGCAAGGGCGGCGTCTTCAAGGTCACGGCCAACCTCCAGCGCAAGTTCGGCGCGGCGCGCGTCTTCAACTCGCCGCTGGCCGAGGCCAACATCGTCGGCCGCGCGATAGGCATGGCGACGCGGGGCCTGAAGCCCGTCGTCGAGATACAGTTCTTCGACTACATCTGGCCCGCCTACCACCAGATCAGGAACGAGCTGGCGCTGATGCGCTGGCGCTCGGGCGGCGAGTGGAAGTGCCCGGTCGTCATCCGCTGCCCCGTCGGCGGCTACCTGAAGGGCGGCGCCGTCTACCACTCGCAGTCGGGCGACACACTGTTCACGCACATCCCGGGCCTGCGCGTCGTCTACCCCTCGAACGCGCTCGACGCGAACGGCCTGCTCCGCACGGCGATACGCTGCGACGACCCCGTGCTCTTCCTCGAACACAAGCACCTCTACCGGCAGGCTTATAACAAGTCGCAGTACCCGCCCGACGGGTTCCTGATCCCCTTCGGCAAGGCGAAGACCGTGCGCGAGGGCGGCGACGTGACCGTCGTCACCTACGGCGCGCTCGTCAACCGCTCGCTCGTCGCCGCCAGGCAGGCCGAGCAGCAGAACGGCATCAGCGTCGAGGTCATCGACCTGCGCACGCTCGCGCCCTACGACTGGGAGGCCGTCGCCGCCAGCGTGCGGAAGACCAATCGGCTCGTCGTCGCGCACGAGGACACGCGCACGCACGGCTTCGGCGCCGAGATCGCCGCGCGCGTCTCCGAAGAGCTGTTCGAGCACCTCGACGCGCCCGTCCGCCGCGTCGCCGCGCTCGACACCTTCGTCGCCTACGCCCCGCAGCTCGAAGACCACATCCTCCCGCAGGTGGACGACGTCTACCGCGCCGTCACCGAGCTGTGCGCGTACTAAGGGAGTAGACAGTAGTCAGTAGTCAGTAGAAGACAACGGCGGGCGTTGCGGGTTAACCACCCCACGCCCGCCGAAATTGTTTTCCCACTGTCTACTGTCTACTGTCTACTCCCTTCCGCCTTCCCTCCCGGCGTACTGTCGTACACAATTTTGCATCGTATCGCTTCGCCCTCCCGCCCCTCCCCGCCCGCCTTTTCCGCCTAAGTTGTTGCAGGCACACGCCCCCGGTCAGGCGGCATGCGTGTTGCAACCAGGTATCTGTTCTGTCACTCGGGCAGGACGTCCATTAAATCGAACAATTAGGGTAACCTGATTTCCAACCGAGGAGGGGAAAATTAATGAGTAAACGTTTGCTTAGTTTTTGGAGTTGCTGTGCCCTGCTTCTGGGGCTGGCCTCAGTCTCTTTCGCACAGACCCAGACGCCCACGACCCAGCAGCCGACGCAGCAGACCACCGTCACCACGCAGACCACGCAGGCCGTCCAGAACGCCGACGGCTCGTGGTCGGTCATCGAGTACCCGGCGCAGAAAGAGGTCGTCGTAGACTTCACCCCGGGCGCGAACTACAACACCGCGAAGGGGCGCGCCAGGGTGACGCGCATGGCCGACCACACGATGATCAATCTGGACCTGTCGGGGCTGCCCGCCGACGTGACGAGCGTCAACCTGTACGCGGTTGACCCTCTGGGTAAGGTGACGCTGCTCGGGCCGGTCAACATCTCGAACGGCGTCGCGACGCAGAGCTTCACCACGCCCATGAACCGCTTCATGCTGATGCTCTCGCCCGAGGCCAACCTTTCGGCCTACAGGCCGGACATTTCCTACGTCTTCCGCAGCTCCGTGCCGCAGGGCTTCGCCGTCGTCCCGCTTTCGAGCACCGACCGCGAGGACGGCGCGGCCGTCGGCGAGAAGGTCTCGGCCACGACGACCGCGGGCGCCACGTCCGCCTACACCGCGCCGATGCTCAACGTCATGGGGATGAAGCGCGGCGACGACACGCAGCTCAAGGTCAACCTGACGGGAGAGTTGACGGGCTCGCGCGTTAACTTCAACATCGAGCCGCGCAACGACGGCCCGACGACGGTCACGGCCCGCTTCCACGAGTTGAAGGAATCGCCGGGCGGCAAGGTCTACGTGCTCTGGGCCGTCTCGCCCGACAACAAGTACGTCAAACTCGGTCAGGTCGTGAACACCGGCCGTCGTAACGAGGCCGAGATCAAGTCCGAGACGACGCTCAAGGATTTCGGACTTCTCATCACACTTGAGGAGGAGATTTCGACGCCGCGCGGCACCATCCTCGGCACGGTCACGCGCTAGCGCGCCGCGAGCATTAACCCTTCCGCGAAGGCGCCGGGTGGGGAAAGCCTGGGGGCCGGGGGACGGTGCAAC
>DASVQJ010000152.1:0-42437 GCA_036389235.1 Pyrinomonadaceae bacterium
AGGCTGGCGACCTCCGCGAGGGTATGGTCGCCGCTCAGTGCTGCTTGCAGCACCCGCTGCCGCAGGTCGAGCGAGTAGGCTTTCATAGCCTGTAAAGTTAAGGCTTCGGCTTCTATTCACTCAAGCGCGAACCGCTGTAAATGAACTATTCTCTGCCCCTTGTGTAAAGTTGGCTGTTGTGAAGAATATGCCTTGCTCGAATTGCCCTTGAATAGCACCGCGAAATCTATCAACTTCCGGCCGATCAATGTTGCCGCGCGTCCACCTCTTACATTGAAACGCGACTTTGAAGTAAGCAAATCCTACTTTCAGCAGTCCGTGGCCGTCTACCCCGCCATCTTTGCTACGCTGCGTGACAATCACATCACGAAATCCATACGCAACTAATAGACTTTTGCAGAATTGCTCAAAGGAATACGGATCGAGTCTCTTAATCTGTTCTAACACCCTTCGCTTGAAATCATCCAAGAACTGGTTGTGAAGCGTTTTTAGCTTCGTCAGCGATGTTCCTTTCCCAGTACCAACGTAGCCCACAGGCTTCTTCGCCGTGATGGGCGTTTGCAGAAGGTAGTACTTACCATTCTGCAACATCTGAAAATGCTTGGTGCCTGATGACGAAGGAAAATCTAAATCTTTACAGTGGCGTCTGATCTGACTTCTAACGATGTGAACCGGCTTGTCTGCCTTAAAGGTATAGAGGTTTGCACTGACTATAGCGTCGTAAACCTCAGAAACTGTCATCGGCTTTCCTTCCGCTCGCATTACTTCCTTGATTGCATCGATAATTGTCTTTTTAGGCATAAGCTAACAGAAATCATAGAAACGATCGCTATTGTTTCCTTGTTTTGAATCTTCTTACATATCGTACGGGGACGAAAAAGCACACGCGAACTATATTGAACGGCTCTACCGCAACACCAATTGCCGCAAACGAGCGACGGATTCGCATAAACGTCCGGCGGCAAACTCAATATCAGCGTCTGTGTTCTCACGACCAAGCCCGAAACGGGCCGAGCTATATGCGCGGCCTTCACCATACCCTAAAGCGAGGATAACGTGTGAAGGTTCGACTTTGGCCGTTGTGCAGGCTGAGCCAGTCGAGAGGGCTACATCGTGTTTGAGTTGAACCAGCAACGAGCGGCTCTCGACGCCGGGGATAGCGACGCTTAGGTTATGCGGCAGCCGCTCGGTCGGGTGGCCGTTGAGTTCGACGCCTTCGATCTCAGCCTGAAGTCTCGTCCAGAGTAGGTCGCGCAGGCGTTTCTGTCTCTCCGATTCGCGCGGCATCTCACGTGTCGCAAGCTCCACCGCGCAGCCGAAGCCGACGATGCCCGTCAGGTTCATCGTGCCGGAGCGCATCCCTCGCTCGTGGCCACCACCGTGGATGAGCGGTGCGACGCGCACCCGAGGCCGGCGTTTGCGGACGTAAAGCGCGCCGATTCCCTGTGGACCATAGAGCTTGTGCGCCGACATGGAGAGCAGGTCAATGTTCATCGCCTCCACGTCAACCGGGATGTGGCCGACGGCCTGCGTCGCGTCGGTGTGAAAAAGAATTTCGTGCTCGCGCGCGACGCGTCCGATCTCGGCCACAGGTGCGATGGTGCCGATCTCGTTGTTGGCCGCCATGATCGAGATGAGGACAGTCTGTGACGTGATGGCGCGGCGTACTTCCTCTGGGTCTACCAAACCGTACTTGTCAACCGGCAGATACGTGACTGCCCAGCCGCGCTGTTTAAGATAATGGCACGTATCCAGAACGGCCTTGTGTTCCGTTACGCAGGTAATAAGGTGTTTGCCGCGTACGGCGTACTGTTCTGCCGCGCCGATGATGGCGAGATTGTCCGCCTCGGTCGCGCCGCTGGTGAAGATGATCTCGTCGGGCTGTGCGTTGATGCCGCCGGCGATCTGACGTCGCGCTTTCTCGACCGCCTGCCCAGCGGCCGCGCCGTACTCGTGGTCTATACTGGCGGCGTTGCCGAAACGCTCGTTGAAGTAAGGCAACATCACTTCCAGCACGCGCGGGTCAACCGGCGTTGTCGCGTGATGGTCCATGTACACAGGCCGTCGAGACAGCCCGTTTTCGTCAGGCATCAGCTTCACCTCTATAGCTTATGCAGCGGCGGCGTCCGCGCGTTGCTCCGCTTCCGATATCAAGTCTGCAATATCTGCTAGATTCCTGAGCCGCTTCGCGAGCAACAAAACTCCGCGACTTAGATGTGCCTTGAACTGGTCTTCCAGATGCTCCTCAATAGCTAATCCGTCTTGCGTCATGCGCTCACGAAGCAAAGCGAAGTAAAACGCGTCGCACGAGCCAGTCAGAGTCGAGCGGTTAAATTCTCTGCTCTGCCCGTCGGCGTAGTTTTCCAGTTTGGGAACCTCCGGCTCAGTCAAGGAAAGACAAAAACCGAGACGACAGAGCAGATTCGGCGTAAGACCCGTACGCCCTTTCATATTTCGCAAGGCCTGGTCTACTTCCTTACCAACATGTATGCGATTGAGCGACATCTTTAATGACTACCTCCCGCCGAACCGTTCAGAAGATGAAGCTTGGACTCATTCAGGACACACTCAATCGGCCCTTCGATATTGAAAACGGCCACGCTGTCGTAGCCTGCGCTGAGCAGGAGTGAAGACCACTCGTCGTGCCAGATATCGAAGATCTGGCGACCGCTGCGGAGCGCGGCGAAGAGGAATTTGTCTTCGACGGCGTGAGCCAGTTCCGCCACTTGTAGCCAGTTGTAACCCCCGCTTTCCGGGTCGATGATCTCAAGCCGCCGGGCGGTCGCGGGCAGCCTTGCCTTCAATAGGCGTCTGCCCCCGGCGGATGCCGCGTCGGGATCGTAGTGCCAATATTGTTCCGTGACCGTGTGGCTCGCGCCAGATTTGCCGCCCGATTGGCCGTTGGCTTCAGCCCTATAAAGCAGTAGCTCGCGCGGCTGCGGCGCCGAGAAGCAGAACGCGTAAGACTCTCTTGCCCCTGAGTCCTGCCTCAGCTCGTAGAGTCGCGCCAGCATCGGCTTCAACTCCAAAACTAGGTCTGCGTCGAGTTCGGCCGTCGTCGCGAATAGCAAGACCTGTTCGCCTACTTCAGCGAAGTAGTTGTTGACGAGCCGCGCGCGGTGCTGCTCGTCCAAGCGCGCCAGCGGCGTGTCAATAACCAGTGGAAGCTGCCGCCCGCTTACCTGCCGCAGCGACTGGAGCCATGCCAGGGCATAGAGCTGGCGCTCGCCCGCCGAAAGCTCCGAAACCTTCAGCGGCCCGCCGTCCTCGCCCAGTAATTCAACGCGGAACGTCTGCGGGTCTATATCAACCGCGCTCAACAGGTGTTCCTTGCGGCAGAGGCGGTTGAAGTTTGCGAGAAAGTTAGCTCGTAAAGATGCCACGCGCCGATTAAGGAGATTCTGCCTGTAATCGAGCAGCGTCTTTTTGCTGCGCTCAGCGAGCGCAAGGCGCTGCTCGTTGGCCCGTGCCTGAGACAGCTGCTCGTCGAGCCGCTGGCGCTGGCGCTCCTGCTCCTCAAGCTGGTATTGCCGCGAGCCGATCTGCTCGCGGCAGGCGTTTCGCCGCGAATGTAGTTTCTGTAGCTCCCCTTGAAGACGCTCTATCTCCCGCTGGATCGGCTGCAAGGCGACATCATCGGGCGCGCGCTTGAGATCTTGACGTAGCTGCTGCTCCTCCTGTTGCAGGGTTCGCAGCTCCGCTCCAAGTTGTTTGACCTGTGTGGGTATGGAGTCGAGCGTCTGCCGTATCCAGCCAAGCAAACGCTCCCTTTCAAGGGCAACGAGGTCATGTATGATCTGTTGCGCCTCTGCCGCCTGCGGCGCGAAGGATTTCTCCAATTCCTTCAGCAGCCGTCGGGTTAAAGTCTCCCGAGCTTGTGGGGGAAGCTCTAGCCCCCGCCAGAGCTTTTCAGATTTTAAACGCGACCGTAGGGACTCGACACGCTCCCCCCATTCGTCACCCGTGGCCGCCTGCCTTTGCAGACTCGCCTCGGCCAGCAGTCGCTGCTCAAGCTGGCGACAAAGCCCCGGTGCCAGACAGAAGGGCAGGAGGTCATTACACAAAGCCTCAATCTGCGCGGTCACTCGTTCAGCTTCCACACGGTTACGCGCCAGTTGCTCTTGTATCGACTGACGTCGCTCGGCGTATGTGCCACCCTCGGCAGCCAAGCGTCCCTCCTGTGCAGTCAGTTCAGCACTGAGCTGCTCTGCCTCCCCTTCGAGCGCAGAGATTTCCGCGTGGAGGCTTTCGATTTCACGGTTTAACTCATCAATCTTCCCACGCCGCTCCTGCGCCTGCCGCCTCAAGCCTTCAATGTCAGCGCTGCCTCCGCCGCGAAGCGTGGAGTAGCGGTCGAGATCAGCCAGCAACTTCTCGACCAGATCAAGCCCCAGCAGACGGTGCAGGGCATCCCGCACAAAGCCCTCGGGCTGTCCTGCGCCTGCAAAATCTTCAAGCCTCTCGGCGTCGAAGAAACAGAGCGGTGACAATCCCGGTGGCACGAGTTCGTTCAGCCAATGCTGAATGTCTTCACGGGGGACATCCGGCCGCTGGCCGTTACATAGCACAGTGAGGTCTTCACTGATCTTGCTGCCTTCGAGGTACCAGTGGCGTTTGACTTCGACTCGGAGCCGCCTACCGGACTGTACGTAGTCGAATTCGAGCGCGACAGAAGCCTCGTTGCTTGAGACGGCGACGCCCAAGTCGCTTGAACGGTGCAGACGACCGAGCAGGTACTTCTGATAATCTTGCCGGCTGACGCGGTCACTCAGCGATAATGCGCCGTGCAACGCAAGGCTCATTGCTTGAAACAGCGTGCTTTTACCGACGCCGTTGGCCCCGATAACGGATACCAAATGCTGGCGCGTCCCTTCGGCGCCCATGGCGGGCGCAAAGTCGAAATAATGACGCCCGCGAAACACACCGAAGTTCAGAACTGTCAGGCCGAGTATCTTCATCGCGTTACACCACCCGGTCCGAAGCCGCCCCGAGGACTTCCTCGTCGCTGCGCCATTCTTCCGACAGCACACTATTCAAAGACTGCTGAATCCCTGCACGCCGCGCCATGCCTTGGGATCGTTTCTCGGCCTCGAGCAGTTTGGCGACCAGTTCAAATGACACCTCATGCTCCCGGCACGCCGCCTCCAACAGCTCCCTGTCTTCGCTATCAAACTTCCCGTCATCATCCATGGGCCACTGCAAATCATAGCCACTCACCTCGCGGAAAATCTGCGGCACGGAGTCGTCCCAGTCCTGTCGCTCCGTACGCCAAAGGCGGCGGATCTCGTGCAGCTCTTCTTCTGAGATGAGTTCGACCTCGGTACCCTGCCCGCTGCGATGCACGACCGCTTGCGCCCGCAACACCCTCCTGAGCATCTCCTTGCTGGCTTCGAGCTTATACGTCCGCGCCGCCAGCTTGCCCTCGCCCATCGGAATCTTCCTACCATCGCGACCTTTCGTGTCGCGGTACTGGTGCTTCTTCGCGGGGTCAACCGTCTCGGCCAGCCAGTCGCGGAAATCGAGTAACGGTTCCAGCCACTCCTCACCGTTATCAACCATCGCTTCCATCGAGGAATCCCGATTGGCGACTGTGCAGACCCAGCACCCGAAGCGGCTGTTGCCGCATGAGGGCGTCGAAGTGTCAATCACTAGCGGGCACTCGCCGGAACTCGCGCTGCGATAAAGCGCCGCCAAGTCGCGGTTGTTGTTGCCCCAAGGTGACGACACTTGCAGCAGATAAGTCCAGACATCCTCGGTCGAAAAATCCGCGATCGGCGCGTAGACCCACGCGCCGGGCAGAGTCGAGTGGCGGCGCAGCAGATGGCCTTTCACCTGATAAGTACTCATCAACTGGGCGCGCGTAGCGCTCTCCTGCTTGCGCACCCCGAGCACCATCACGACTTCGCCGTTCTGCTTCACCTTTTCCGCGATGAAGCGGTTGGCCGGGTTAATCTTGAGCCTCGTCGTACACCATCTGAAGCGCGTCGTCGGGGCCGGGTAGCCGCGACCGATGAGGTTGACGAAGAAGCTGTCGTCCAGCGTCGGCATCACCTTCTCGGCGTAAAAAGGCATCCCCGTCTCCGCTGCTTTCTCGTTGATGCGGCGCAGCGTCGAATCAATGTAATCCACGATTACTGGCGTTTCGACTTTTGTGTCTGAAGCGATCACATAAACCGGCTTGCGCCTCCGCTCGGGTGGAAGAGTCTCTAGGGACTTCCAGATCAGTTGGAGTACCGCTGTCGAATCTTTGCCGCCGGAATAACCTATCACCCAGGGCTGCGGGTACTTACAGTACGCATCACGCACTTCTTCGTAAATCTCCTCCAGGGTGCGTTGCGCGAAAATAGAGTTTTCAGTCGGTAAGCCTTTGGCCATATTGTTATTGAGCTGATCACGGCTATGACATAGCAAGATATGCGCTCAGACAGCGCGCATCCTACCACATCTAGCGCATCTACGGAATGGACGCTCAAAGGGTCACACACACTGCCCCTAACAACCCAATGAAGTATCCTTTAAAGTGCTCCTTCTTAGGCTGCGTTAGCCTGCTCGTCGAGCCACTCCGATATCTCGTCATCCTGACTGCCGGTATGGAACAGGGATTCGGCCAAACCATCCGGGTCATAGATGCTGCGCCGTCCCAAAACCTCCTTCTGGTATGTAACGAACTTTAGGCAGGTCTCAAAGGAGTGACGTGAGCGCGGACGCCCGAACCAACGCTTCCTCCTTTTTGATCTGGACGGTATGGCAGTCTTTCTGACAGCGCTTTGCAGTAACTCCACTGTTGTTTGCGGGAGAGCTGCTTCAAGGGCAAAGAGTCCCGGTTGTATTTCCTCGGTGGCATGTACGCAAGAACCGGCGTTAACGGGTTGGATATTTGATGTGTTTAGGGTAAGCCACGGGTGGCGCGGGAAGGTGATGCGCACATCCTCTTTGTTGATGTTCCCTCGCGAGGACTCGACGAGCCCCACTGCCTCCAGCTCGACCAAGTAACGCACGGCCGCCCTGTCCGACTCTCCAACGGACGCTGCGAGTAGGGGCAGATTCAGTTGAGTTATGCCGCGCGCGTTGGCTTGTTGGGCCAGCAACGCGTAGCACAATTTTGCGCCAGCGCTGAGGTGCTTCATCGAGAGCAGTCCGTGGGGGAGGAAACACCCGGCGAACTGGTGGAAGACGTTGAATTGAGAAGTTTCTTTCAAGCTGGGAACTCCCTTCATAATTGATAAAGCTCCCATATTGCCTTCCTTAAACCTTTCATCCGCCGTTAGGAAGACGATGACTTGGACAAAAGCTGTGACTTGAAAAGTGGGTAAGCGAACGGTCCGCTTACCCACAATGAATCAGCCGTGTGCTTGGCAAGAGCAAGTTCATCCGTGAGTCAGCGGCTTCGCCCGCGGCCGCCCCGCTTGATGCGCCCCCCGTCGTCCCGATTCCATTTCTCTGAAGGAATGTGCGGTTGCGGAGAGTCGGAATGATCTTTAGCCGTCGCGTGTGATGTGTGCGGCCGGAACGATGTCGCCCCACGTTCCAGCGTCTTTGTGTGAGCAACTGATGCGGGCTGCTTCGGATCTTTACCTATCTGTGTAGCGCTCTCCTCCTGAGCGTGGGCGGTGGCGGAATTACCAACCATGTCTTCGGGTGAAGAAAGTCTATTCAACAACTTCTTAACAACTTCATCAACCGCCGACGACTGGCGGCTTGAAGCTCGGCCATCCTCTGTCAAAGCATTCGGCGACCCACCTGAGGAGACGGCCGTGCGTATCTTTACACCACGCTCGCTCTCGAACTCTACCGACCCGGCTTCACCGCCTGCTCCACTTTCCCAGTTACCCACATCGCGCCGGTCAGTGCGCCCGCAACGGTCGCGGTTAGGAGAATTATGATTGTCCCGAATAGAAGCAACTTGCTCAGGTGACCTACGACGGTCTCGAAGTGTTCGGCCTGCGCCTCGATCTTTTCGCGTTGCGCCTCCGCCGCGGCTTTGAGGTGAGCCTGTGTCTTCTCCGACATCTCCGACACTCCAGCGCTCCCCTTGTGGTAGATGGCGCTGCTCGTTGCCACCATGTCTTGGCACTGCCCTACCAGCTGCTCGTTCTTCTCGCTCAGTCTCATCGTCTCGTCGAAGAAGGATTGGAGGATTTGGAGCTGGTGCTTGAACTCGCCTTTGATCTCCCCGGCCGTCGCCGTCACCTGCTCCCTGTATTGCGTGAGGCTTGTAGCGACGCCCTTGCGGTGCTCCGCCATCTCGTCGCGCAGTTCCTTCCCCGCGAGAACGATTGTCGCGAACTGCTCCTCGGCCTTCCTCGCTGACGGCATGAGTTTGATGAGGTGGGTTTCGATGCGCGCCTGCCGCGCGTCCAGCTCTTTCATTTGCCGCCACATCACCGCCAAATGCTCCGGTGGATCGCTCTGATCTTCCGCATCCGTCTGCCCCTCGTCCTCCCACTGCGCTGCTTCTTGAGCGGCTAAAAGCCGCATGGTCTCGCGCTGGGTCATAATTCATTTTCCCCTTTCTTTCTTGTTGATCCGGCCATTCTCTTTGCAGACCCGCCCATGTGAATCCGCGGCCGAGCCTGCGCCCACTAACATGCTTCCCTTCGAACTCATAAACACTTCCCGCCACCTCGCCCCCATCGCCGACGGTCAGGCGCAGCGTCACGCCCCTCCGTTCCAGCCTCCGTCGGAATTCGGTGAAAGTGATCTCGTCATCCAGCACTGAGTTGACGAGCGCTTGAAGTCTGAGCGGCGGGCTGAGCCTCCCGGTCCTTTCGTGCTGCTTCCACTCGCCCTGCGTCGGGGCGCGGGACATAGCATCCCGGCTCGGCCTGTTCTGGCTGAGACCGAACTCCTTCTCCAGCTGCCGGGCAATGGCCTCACCCGTGTCGTAGTCGAATGAGTCGGACGGCAGCCTCCCGTTGAAGTTAACCCTCGACGCAATAACGTGAATTTCGGTGTGATCGTGCTCGTCGTGTTCGACCGCGGCGTACATGGTCCTGTCCAGCCCTTCAAGCTCAGTGAAGCGCAGGACGAGCCGCGCCTTCGTTGTTCGGGACATGACATCACCGCCGGGCATGCTGAGGATCGCGTGGAGGACGTTGACCTCAACGTCGGGGCGCAACGCCGCGAGGGCCTCGAAGTGTTCGCGCAGTTCCACCTTGCTGCGCCCAGCCGTGTTGGTGATGAGGAGATTCCCTCTTTGCGCGCGTTCGCCATTCCCTGTTTCGTCCGGGTCTTCATTACGCTTACTTTCCGCGGAACCACCTGATCGGCTCGTCCTAGTCAGGCTGCCCCTATCCGTTTCAGTAACCCGCTCTTCGTCCGGCAGCGGCTCGTCGTTCGCGCCCCGGTCATCCGAGGAACCTCTCACCTCTATCTCCGGCGGAGGCTTATCCTGCGAGTCAAAGAGGTAATCCAACAGCCCGCCGAAACTCCTGCCCTTGAGAATTTTTATGATCACTGCCTACCGGCCTTTCACCAGTAGCTCTTCTACATGATGGAGCGCGTCCAGGATTCGCTCGGCCAACTGCCGGTCTATGCCGACGCTCTGGCCCGACTCAACGAGAATGAGCGCGTAACTGAAGTCGGCGGCGAGGCGACCCAGTTGGCGGTACGCACGGTAGTTGATCGCGGGCACCGGGCGGCGAATCCGTTTGCCGAGACCGAGGTGCCGGAGGAAGGCGCCCTTCTTCATATGAACCGCGCGCCCACGGCTCTCTATCAACGCCTCTTCCTCAAGGCTGACGGGAACGCTGATCCTCCCAGTCCGCCGGTCGGCGTCGCTGAGCCGCGGTCTGCCCGCGCGGCACCGCAGGGCTGGCGCGGCGGTATCGGACTTCTGACTATCAGACATATCTCAAACTCCCTTGCGGTCTGACGCGGATCGCGGTTTTAGTAGTACCGAAACATTGCTGGCTGCTGTCGCTGGCGGAGCTATGCGTACGCGAGTTGTCGTGCCACTGACGCCGAGCGTCTCGTGTGCCGCAGGCCGCCGCGAGTGCTTTTGAATTCGGTTCTATGATCGACAGAGACGGTGAGGAAAGCTCGGCGGCTCACAGCAATAGTTCGAGCTGCCCATCAACCCGTGCTTGCGCGGGCGTACGCTGTGTGTCCGCGTTGCGCCGTTTGCGCGCGGCGCGTTTCGTCAGTGACGCGTGAAGAGTGCGTATAGCCTCGACCACTATTTCGTCTTCGGTCTTCTGCGACATGGCTACGAGTTCCGCCATCAGTTCGTTGATCTCAGCGGGTATGCGGACGCGGCAGGTGCGGGCCTGTTCTGGAACTGAGGGCATCGCAAGAAACCCGGCGACGCGTTTAGAGAGTTGCACGTCGGTACGGAACTGCCTGAGGCCGTAGCGTGTATCCGAGTACCTCGCAGCCGCCTCTTTAATAGCGGCGTGAGGGTCGGGCGCGGAGAGTGCGACCACGTAGTATTCGCGCGCTAAAGGGGGAATGTGTTCGAGGGCAGTTTCATCGGCGTTTGCAAAGAATGTGTCGCTAATTCGCGCGTCAACCTCAAGGGTTCTTCTGTCAACCCCGGCCTGCTCCGCGAGTTTGGTCATCTGTGCCTGTATGCCTACGCCGTCACGGTCGAGCTTGCCCCGCCCGCCGGGAAGCCTATGTTGACAACGCCGCCGCAGGATGGAGGCGCACATGCCGCGTAAGAGGAAGGCGAACCTCTCAAGCCGCCGCGCGGCGGCGGCGATTCTGATTATCTGTTCGTCATCCCTCGTCGCGAGCTGGCCGAGCAGACCGGGTAAGGACGCGGCCAACTGATCTATCCTTGCACCCAAATCAGACATTTTCCGCATGAGACCCGTCAACCTCTCTTATTGTTTCGCTCCTCCGACCTGCGAATGTCATAACCAAAGCGGCGTGTTCGTTGTGCGGGACGCCTTCAGACAAAGGTGAGGTGCTGAACCCTTTCTCGTCTGACGTCATCGCGCCACCTCATCGCAAGCAGCGTACCGAAGAAAGCGCGGATTGGCGGACCTCCATCCGGATGCTGCGTTTCACTGGGTCTCACGGGGATATCGCTTGATTCGGCGGTAATTGATATCTATTTGTGAGTAAAGAGAAAGTGTCGATGGCGTCGACACTTTGTTTAATCACTTTGGTAGATAGTGTCGACGGCACCGACACTTTCTACCGAAGCTTCACCCTTTTCAGCTTCCCCTCTTTGTGACAATTCCCGGCAAATCCTATAGGACAAGGACGTCTATGGGAATGAGTGCACCTTTGGCACCCCCGTTGCCCTCCGAGCCGTACGGGGCTTTTCTGATCCTCAAATAAGAGCCTCTTTTATGACTCTACGTGGGGTAACTGAGTGATGCATATCGAACTGCCGGAAACTGTAATTGAAGAGATCGCGGAGCGGGTGAAGAAGAAGCTGGAGGCCGAGACGCTGGGGAGTCGAGATGAGCGAGATGCCGTAGCGGCCGAGTACCAGCTCAGGCTGTCACGTATCCGGGCCAAGGAGAACATCTCAATACAGGACGCGGCCTTCCTCCTTAACTGCTCCGACGGGCATCTTCGAAATCTCATCAAGAAGGCGAAGCACCGGAAGACTAGCCGACCTATCCCTTTTAACGACCTCGACGGTCTCTGCACCTTCAACCGGGAGGAGCTGCTCGCGTGGAGCCGTGACCAACGGCAGCGGACGAGGGACGGCGCGGAGGAGGTTCGGCATGGGGCGAACATTTGATAAAGTTGCTACCGCTCCTTCAACCGCGATCCGGCAGATAGGAGGAGCAGCAGATGACTGTTGAGAAACGCGGCAGCTTTTACCACTACGAGTTCATGGAGGGTGGTAAGCGTTACTACGGCTGTTTCAACGGCAAGGGCGGCAAGCCCGTCGCCAGGGATAAGAAAGAGGCCAAGGAGCTCGAGTTCAAAGAGAGGCTTAAAGTAAGAAACGGCCCTCTCTTTGTAGAGCAGGAGCGCGAGCGGCTGAAGGACTTCGCCACGTTTGTTGACGAAGTTTACCTGCCATTTGCCCGTGAGAATCACGCGCACTCCGACCATGCGGAGTTCAGGTGTGGGGTGCTGAAAGAGTCCTTCGCGGGCAAGCGGTTCGACGAGATCACGATGATGTCTGTCGTCGGCTACATCAACGAGCGCCTGAGGAGCGACACGGTCAGGAAGGAGGTGCTGGAGGACGGAACGAAACTGAGCCGCAAGCGCAGCCCGACCACGGTTAACAAGGAGGTGACTCTGCTCTCCTCGATCTTCATCATGGCGATCAGGGAGAGGGTGACGCACAGCAACCCCTGTGACGAACTCCCCAAATCAGTCCGCTCCAAGATACCTGCGAGGCGGAAGCGGAACAGGGTTCTGTCGGCGGACGAGGAACATAGGCTGTTTGGCGAGGGGCTGACGGGGAGACGGGAACATCTCAGGGAGCCGGTCGAAGTCGCGCTCTATACCGGCATGCGCCGCGGTGAGGTGTTGGGGCTCAAGCCCGAGCACGTCAACTTAGAGCGAGTGCCCAGGTCTTTCGTCGTCAAAGGCGAGGCTTGGGTGATCAGGCCCGGTTGGCTGCTCATCGAGAAGAGTAAGAACGGCAAGCCGCGCACGATCCCGATGAGCGGCAGAGTGCGGCGCGTGATTGAGCAACTCTGCGCCGAGGCCACGCTAGGCGGGTATGTGTTCGAAAGCATCCGCACTGGCAGGAAGATCACGGACGTCAAGAGGGGCTTTACGTCGGCGTGCGCGGAGGCTGGGATTGAAAACTTGACGTTTCACGATCTTCGGCACACGTGGTCTACGCGGGCGGCGGAGATGGGCGTTCCGGAGCACGTCAGGCGCGACATCATGGGGCACAGCTCGCAGAGCATGACGGGTGATTACACCCACGCCACGCCGGAAGCGATGGAGGAGGCGATGGAGCGGGTCGCCGGCTACTCTGTGAATTACGGCAAAATTACGGCAAAAGCACGGAGACGGCAGGGACTTCGTTGAGCCCTGCCGCCCGTAAGTTGTAAACGCAACGGAAGATATGTGGTAGCGGGGGGGAGACTTGAACTCCCGACCTTGGGGTTATGAATCCCACGCTCTAACCGGCTGAGCTACCCCGCCACGTTGGAGGTGTTAATTATAAGAGCCGTCGTGGAAACGTCAAGCGCGGGTAAGTTCGGGGGTGTTGGGAGGCGGTGGCCGGCGTGTGTGTCGCGCGGGGCGCGGGGTGGGCGTGTTTGCGCGGGGGTGTGGGGGGACGTATCATTTGTGAAGCGGGCGTGGCGTTGTGAGTCCCGGGCTGGGCTCTATCGTTTGCGAAAGAGAGAGGTGGTTCATGAGTGAGCTTGTCCACCGGCCGAGGCGGTTGCGGCGGCGCGAGGGCGTGCGGGCGCTGGTGCGCGAGGCGCGTCTGGCGCCGGAGAATTTGATCCTGCCGCTGTTCGCGTGCACGGGCGAGGGCGTGCGGAAAGAGGTCTCTTCGATGCCGGGCGTCTTCAACCTCTCGACCGACCAGGTCGCGCGCGAGGCCGCCGCGGCCTTCGACGCGGGCGTGCCGGCCGTCATCCTCTTCGGGCTGCCCGAGTCGAAGGACGAGACGGCCACGGGCGCGTACGCCGAGCGCGGCATCGTGCAGGAGGCCATCCGCGCCGTCCGGCGCGCCGTCCCCGAGATGGTCGTCATCGCCGACACGTGCCTGTGCGAGTACACCTCGCACGGCCACTGCGGCGTGGTGCGCGGGGGCGAGGTCCTGAACGACGAGTCCCTTGAGTTGCTCGCGCGCACGGCCGTGAGCCAGGCGGAGGCGGGGGCGGACATCGTCGCGCCGTCGGCGATGATGGACGGGCAGGTCGGGGCGATCCGGCAGGGGTTGGACGAGGCGGGCTTCGAGCACGTCGCCATCATGTCGTACGCGGTGAAGTACGCGTCGGCCTTCTACGGGCCGTTCCGCGAGGCGGCCGACAGCGCGCCTTCGTTCGGCGACCGGCGCGCTTACCAGATGGACGCCGCCAACGCGCGCGAGGCGATGCGCGAGGCCGAGCTGGACGTGATGGAGGGCGCGGACTTCCTGATGGTCAAGCCGGCCGGCCCCTACCTCGACATCCTGCGGCAGGTGCGCGACCGGTTTGATTTGCCGCTCGCCGCCTACCACGTCTCGGGCGAGTACGCGATGCTCAAGGCGGCTGCGCGCAACGGCTGGATCGACGAGAAGCGCGCCATGCTTGAGACCTTGACGGGCATCCGCCGCGCGGGCGCCGACGTCATCCTCACCTACTACGCCGTCGAGGCCGCGCGCGAGCTGAGCCGGCGCTGAAGCCGGTCACGCGTTAAAAGTGAAGCCCCTCCGGCTGTCCGCCGGAGGGGCTTCACTCTTTCTCACGGCCGAGCCGTCGGGTCAGTCCAGCTCGCCCCCTCCCAAGTCCGTCGTGCGCGGGTCGTTCATGCGCATGAAGCCGATGATGGCGCAGACGGCGCCGAGCGCGACGAAGAGGTTGAAGAAGGCGGCCATGCCGACGACGTTCTCGGCGTTGCGCTCGTTGATGCCGTAGACGGCGAAGACGAACCACTGGACGTGGTAGAGCAGCAGGCAGACGGCCGAGATGGCGAACCAGCGCGGCGACTCGCCGAAGGCGCGCGCGCGGGCGAACCCCAGCGCCGCCGCGATCAGCCACCCCAGGCCGCCCACGCAGAGCAGCCCCAGCACGACCCAGGGGAAGTAGGAGGGCAGGCGCATCTGCGCGAACGCCGCGACGAAGGAGGAGAGCATCAGGTTAGTCCTTTCCGGTCTACCGGGTGGGGGTTTTCAAATGCGAGGCGCCGCGGGCGCCGTCGGCTGTCGCTGGCGACGGCGCCCGCGGCGCCCTTGAGCGTGACGCGGCCGGGGGGCGGGCTCCCGTGCGCCGGGGCGAAGCCGCGCGGCGCGCGGCCCCGAACAGCGGAGGGGGAGGGGCCGCCTCCCTTCACTGCGTGATGTGTATCTCCTCTTCGGCCCCGGAGTGGCGTATGAAGATGGCGAGCGCGCAGACGCACAGCACCACGAAGCCCCCGATGGCCTTCCAGAGGTGCGGCGTGTTCCCCTGCGGGTCGGTCGTCGCGGCGAACAGGTAGAACTGCCAGATGGCGAAGCCCAGGGCGGCGACCGCCACGATCCCAAGCAGAACGTCAACCAGGCTCTTCATTGTGAACCTCCTGAGTTCGGTTAGTCTGACTCCCGTCGGCTTGAAAAGGTTAAGCCGGAAAAGTTCTGGAGAATTTGCCGGGGGCTTTGCTTCCAAACGGTATTGCTCTGGATTCGCCGCTATGTTAGCGCCGCGCCAATCAGGACGCAAGCGATTTCCGAAGGGGGAGTAGACGGTAGGCAGTAGGCAGTAGGCAGTAGGCAGTAGGCAGTAGGCAGACGGAAGCGGCGCGCCCGGCCTGAAGGCCGAGACGCCCCGCCTCTCTTTTCTACCGGCTACTGTCTACTGCCTACTGTCTACTCCCTGCTACAAGATCAGCCTCTTGTCGCCGGCGCGGCGGGTGACGCGCTCGCGGTCGAAGTATTCGAGGAGCGGGATGGCGTACTTGCGCGAGACGCCGGAGAGTTCTTTGAAGGCGGCCACGTCGATGAGGCGCTCGGGGGCGCGCGCCGCGTAGTCGCGCAGGGAGGCCGCGAGGCGTTCGAGCGGCTCGCGGTGGAAGAGGAGGTCTTCCTTGACGCGCACGAGCGCGCCGGCGTCGAGGAGGAGTTGGAGGAGCTTGCGCAGGTGCTCGCGCCGCGCGCCGCCCCCGCCCGCGCGCGCGAAGGCGTCTTCGAGCGCGGGCGCTTCGAGCGCGGCCTCGCGGTAGACCGTTTCGAGCCGGTCGCGCAGCGCCGCGTCCGCGGGCGAGAGGTCGAGGCTGTGGCCCGCCGCGCGCACCAGCTCGCGCTCCGCGACCAGCGCGCCCTCCCCTTCGGCGCGTCTGAGCGCCGCGCGGAAAATCTCGGGCGCGGCGCGCGTGAAGACGCGCTCGCGCAGGGTCTCGCGCGCGAGCCCGCGCGCGAGGGGCTCGCGCCGGTGGTGCGCCTCGACCTCTTCGACCGCCGCGCCTTGCAGCCGCCGCAGGACATCGGCGGAGACGAGCACCCCCTCGGCTTCTACGACCGAGCCGCGCACTTCGGCCTCGGCGAGCGCGGAGGCCAACACGTCGTCGCGCCAGCCCGTGCGCGCGGCGGCGTCCTCGCGGCGGAGCCCGCGCTCGCCGGCCGACCCGACGAAGAAGGCGAGGCGCGCCGCGCGGTCGGCGTCTTCGAAGGCGTGGAGCGCCCCGCGCGCCGCCGCGCGCTCGCGCCCGCGGTGCTTCGGCGCGTGCGCGTCGAGGACGACGCCGCCCGCGAACGTCTGCTGCGGCGAGTATGTGCGGAGGATGAAGCGGTCGCCGGGGAGCGCGACGACCGCCGATTCGAGCCGCAGTTGGACGAGCCCCGTCGAGCCCTGCGCGACCTCGCCCGACTCTTCGAGCACGGCGACGCGCGCGAGCGCCTCGGCCGTGCCGTGGTGCACGCGGACGCGCTGCCGCGTGCGTAAGGGTCGCGGCGCGCCGGCGAGCACGGAGAGCCGCGCGTCGAGAATCTGCGTCGGCCGCAGGCGCCCGACCGGCGCGAGCACCATCCCGCGCTCGACGAGCGCCGTCTCGACGCCGCCGAGGTTCACGGCCGTCCTCTGCCCCGCCCGCGCCTCGCGCACGCTCGCGCCGTGCACCTGCAAGCCGCGCACGCGCACGCGCGCCCCGGCGGGCAGAAGCTCCAACTCCTCGCCCTCTCTCAGCTCGCCCGCCACGAGCGTGCCCGTCGCCACCGCGCCGAAGCCGCGCATCGTGAAGGAGCGGTCAACCGGCAGACGCGCCACCGCGTCGCCAGACCTCTCGGGCGCGGCGAGCGCCGAGTCGCGGAGCGCCGCCTTCAACTCCCCCATCCCCCGCCCCGTGCGCGCGCTGGCGGCGACGACCGGGGCGCCTTCGAGGAACGAGCCGGCGACCAGCTCCGACGCTTCGAGCCGGACGAGTTCGAGCAGCTCTTCGTCCACGGCGTCCGCTTTGGTTAAGACGACGAGGCCGGCGCGGACGCCGAGCAGGCGGCAGATGTCGAAGTGCTCGCGCGTCTGCGGCATCACGCCCTCGTCGGCGGCGATGACGAGGGCGACGAGGTCTAGCCCGTGGGCGCCCGCGAGCATGTTCTTGACGAAGCGCTCGTGGCCGGGCACGTCCACGAAGCCGACGCGCACGTCGCCGAGGTCCAGCTCGGCGAACCCGAGGTCGATGGTGATGCCGCGCCGCTTCTCCTCCGGCAGGCGGTCGGCGTCCACGCCCGTGAGCGCGCGCACGAGCGTCGTCTTCCCGTGGTCGATGTGGCCGGCCGTGCCGACGATGACGGATCGCATAGTGGTGAATGGTAAATGGTAAATGGTGAATGGTGAAGGCGTGCGGTTTCTCCGGCCTTGAGAGTGTTGAGGAGGGCGGTTGACCACAGAGGCACAGAGGGCACGGAGATGGCACAGAGTAAGGCACCCCTCTGTGTAACCTCTGAGTCCTCTGTGCCTCTGTGGTGAGACGCCCTACGCTCTACCCTGAAGGTCGGGTAGACCCGGCTCACCGCCACCTGAAGACGCTGAGGATGTCGGAGAAGTCGTCGCGCCAGACTTCGAGCCGGTAGACGGCGGGGTCGAACTCGGGCCAGTTCGTGTCGGAGGCGAGCGGGCCGAGGTCCGAGGCGGTGCGCGCGACGGCGACCCAGGTCGAGGCGTCGAGTCCGGCGTCCGAGCCCTGCCGGCGGTCATCGAAGATGCGCGAGGCGAGGCCGGCCTCCCGCGCGATGCCGCCCGCGACGCGTTCGAGCTTGAGGCTGCGGTTCGAGACGTGGAAGGCGACGACGCCGCCGGGCGCGAGCTTCGAGAGGTAGAGCGCGAGCGCCTCGCGCGTCATGAGGTGGGCGGGCACGGCGTCCGAGCTGAAGGCGTCGAGCACGATGAGGTCGTAAGCCCCCTGCGCCGCTTCGCGCAGGCGCAGGCGCGCGTCGCCCAGGACGACGTTCGGGCGCGCGCCCGAGCACGCCGAGAGGTACGTGAAGAGACGCGGGTCGCGCGCTATCTCCACGACCAGCGGGTCGATCTCGTAGAACGTCCAGGCTTCGCCCGCGCGCGAGTAGGCCGCGGTCGTCCCGGCGCCGAGGCCGACGACGGCGACCGAGAGCGGCGCGACCGCGCCGGCCGCGTCGCGCTTGGCGCGGACGTGCTGGAAGACGGAGCCGAGCGGCCCCTCGCGGTGGTAGTAGGAGACGGGCTCGCAGAGCTTCGAGGCTTCGGTGTACTGCTTGCCGTGGAGCGTGCTGCCGTGGTTGAGCCAGTGGACGGAGTCGTCGGCGTCGGCCTCGACGCGGTGCGTGCCGTAGAAGTTGCGCGACGCGTGCAGCGTCCGGTTGCCCGTCTGTGCGAAGAGGAGCGCGGCCAGCATGACCGAGCCGAGGCCGAGCGCGAACCTCAAGGGGCGCGGCGCGAAGAAGTGGTTGAGCATGAAGAGCGGGACGCCGAGCGTGACGGCCGCGCGCTCGACGTCCGTCATCTCGAACCGGCGCGTCAGGAGCAGCAGCGCGGCGGCGGCCAGCCCCAAAGCCATTGGGAGCAGCACGTCGAGCACGTCCCGGCGCTTGCCTCCGTCGTCGCCGTCCCCCTCGACCTCCCCGCCCGGCGCCTCGTCCCCGACGGCGACACTCTCATCCCTCTTCCTCGCCCCCAGCCTGAGACCCAGGAGCGTGCCGCCGGTGTTGCGGTAGGCGGGGCGGAGGTAGCTTGCGAGCAGGATGACGAGCGGGTACTCGGCCACGGTGTCGAAGGCGAGCGGCGCGACGACCGCGTTGAAGAGTCCGCCGAGCACGCCGCCCAGTGCGAGGCACAGGTAGAACTCCGCGAGGCGCGCGGCCGAGGGGTGGTCTTCGGCGAGCTGTCCGTGGCAGACGAGCGCCGCCGCGAAGAGGAAGGCGAGGTGGAAGAGGATGAGGAACCACGCCGGCCGCGACGCGCCCGACAGGTAGACCATCGTCACGAGCACGGCCGTCGCCGGCACCACGCGCGCCGCGAACCCGCGCGGGAGGTTGAAGCCGCGCGCGAAGACGACGACGAAGCTCAGCAGGTAGAGCGCGAGCGGGATGACCCACAGCAGCGGCACGGCCACGAGGTCGGTCGTGACGTGCGTCGTCACCCCGAGCACGAGGCTCGAAGGCACGAACGCCAGGAGCACCCAGCGCAGACGCCGCCCGACGGTCAACTTATCTGAAGGCGCGGGCGGCGAGTCCTTCCCCGCGAACGTCCCGGCGCCCTTGCGCGCGCGGCGGAGGGTGAGAAACGCGCACGCCGCGAAGAGGAGGAGGAGCGCGCCGTAGGCGTAAGCCCAGGCGCGGCTCTGCTGCCCGAGCGTGAGCGCGGGCTCAAGCAGCACGGGGAAGCCGAGGAGCGCGAAGAGGCTCCCGGCGTTGCTCGCCGCGTAGAGGTAGTAGGGGTCGTCGGCGGACTCGGCGCGCGTGCGCGAGAACCAGCCTTGCAGGAGCGGCGCGCTGGCGGAGAGGACGAAGAAGGGCGGCCCGACCGTCACGAGCAGAGTCTTGAGGAGCCACCACTCGGGGCTCGTGCCCTCGGGCACGCCGCCCGCCGCCGCCGCGTTCAGGGCGACGGGCAGGGCGAGCGCGGCCAGCGCGAGCAGCGCGAGGTGCACGGCCCCCTGCGCGAGCGCCGACAGCCAGCGCGTCAGCGCGAGCGCGTAGGCGTAGCCCGCCAGCAGCAACGCCTGGAAGAAGAGCATGCAGGTGTTCCACACGGCCGGCGTCCCGCCCAGCAGAGGCAGGAGCATCTTGCCCGCGAGCGGCTGAACCCAGAAGAGCAGGAACGCGCTGACGAAGAGGGCGGCGGCGAAGACGAGCGGCATAGGGCTCAAAGTGTAAAGGCTCGGCGCTCGAAGTTGAAAGCCGGCGGCCCCCGGCCTCGAACCCCGGGCCTTGAGGTTTCGCCGCCTCAGCGGCGTGTAAGTTTCGCCGCCTCGGCGGCGCGTAAGTTTCGCCGCCTCGGCGGCGTGTAAGTTTCGCCGCGTCAGCGGCGCGTGAGTTTAGCCCGGCCTTTCAAGGCCGGGGTGCGGTGCGGTGATTTTGCCGCGTCGCGTCAGCGACGGTTGAACGGTTCAGGCGTCGCTGACGCGACGCGGCGCCCGTTAACGTGCAGCGTCCCCGGCCTTGAAAGGCCGGGCTAAACTCACGCGCCGCTGACGCGGCGCTTTGCGTTGACGCGGAACCCGTCTGCGTCAACGCGGAACCGCTCCGCGTCAACGCAGCACCCCGCCGCGTCAACGCCGAGCCGTTCGGCGTCAACGCCGAGCCGCCCGGCGTTAACGCGGCGCCCCGGCGCGTTGACGCCGAGTCGTTCCGCGTTGACGCAGCGGACTCCTGCGGAGCCGCAGCGCGCTCTTGCGGGGCCGCAGCGCGCTCCTGCGGGGCCGCAGCGCGCTCCTGCGGGGCCGCAGCACGCTCCTGCGGCCCCGCAGCGGACTCCTGCGGCCCCGCAGCGCGCTCCTGCGGGGCCGCAGCGCGCTCCTGCGGGGCCGCAGGAGTCCGCTGCGGGGCTGCGCCGGAGCCCGGCGGGGGCGCACATCCCCTGTGGATTCTTGGAGTTACGGCGGCGCGCGTTCGGGTGCGACCGTGACGACCGGGGGCGGGGGCCTTTTACTGGACGATTTCGAAGTCGAGCCACTGGGTGGCGGTGGCGCGGGCGCCTTTGGACAGCTCGTCGGTGACGACGAGTTGGAGGACGTAGTCGCCGGGCGCGAGGTTCAGGCCGAGCTGGAGGCGGTTGCCCGCCTTCAGGCGCGTCAAGTCCTTCTGCGGGCCGGGGTCGAAGGGCGCGCGCGGCCCTGTGAAGACCGTCTGGCCGTCGCGGAGCAGAAACACCTGCGTCGAGAGCCGCGGGCGCCCCGTCGCGGGGTCAACCTTCGCGTTGTAAATCTGGTAGAGGAAATCTATCTGCGAGCCGCGCCGGAAGCGGCGCACGGTCGCCTCGCGCAGGGGGTCGTGCCCGGCCGCCTGCGGCTGCGCGGCGGCCGGCGCGGGCTCGTCGTAGGCCGAAGTCAGGATGACGCCCGAGAGCGCGAGGTGCCCCTTGCCGAGGTCGGGCACCTCTATGAACTGGCTGGCCGAGCCGACCTTGTCCGTCTGCGCGTCGCGGACGGCCACGCGGAGCTGGTAGGCGCCGGGCTTCTTGACCGGCACCTTCATCATGTAGACCAGGCCCTCGGAGAGCATCAGCCGGAGCGCCTCGCCGCGCGCGCGGATGGTCTCCGTGCGGTTGAACTCGTCCACGGCCTCCCCGCTCTCGCCGAAGGTGACGGCGGCCACGTCGATGACGGCCTTCTTCCAGCCGTCGGCCTCGTCGGTGAGCTTGAGCTGGCTCGCGTCGATGTGCATGAGGGAATCGACGACGGGCGTCTTCTGCGCCGTGCTGTTGAAGAGGGAGGTCAGGCGCAAGCTCAGCTCGCCCGAGGCGAGCGGCGAGGCGAGCGCCGCCAGCAGTTGCTCGTTGCGCGTGCGCGGCGCGGGCCGCTTCTTGAACTCGACGAAGCCGTAGAAGCCCGCGCGCGTGCGGACGCTCAGGCCCGAGCGCCTGAGCTTCACCTCGAACTTGTTGAAGCGCGTCTTGCCCTTCAGCGGCTCGAAGAGGTCTTCCGAGGGGCGGAAGCCGATGAGGTAGAAGCCCGTCTGGTCGTCGAGGATGCGCTCCATGCCGCCGCTCAGGTCGTTCGTGTTCTTGATGAAGATGCCGCCCGTCTGCTCGGCGAGGTATTCGAGCCCCTCCTGCTTCCCCAATATCTCCCGGCTGCGCGCGGTGGTCGGCGACTCGGCCGGGTTCGACCCCGGCGCGGGGAAGTAGTTGTCGGCCGCCGTCAGGTTGACCCCGACCAGCCCGCGCGCGTCCACCGTGTAGATGACGACCGAGGCGCGGTTGGCCTGGTCGGTCAGGCGCCGCAGGTTGTCGAGGATGCGGTCGCTGCCGCGGAAGTCTTTCGGCTGGTTGAGGTCTCTGTAGACCTGGAAGCCGCCCGAGAAGACGACGACCGACTTGCGGCCGGGCATTTCCCGCATCCCGCGCACGATGTAGCTGAGCGCGCCGAGCGTGCCGACGGTGAAGACGCCCTCGCGGAACTCGTCGAGCGCGGTTCGGGCGTCGTCGTCATCCTCCTCCGCGCCCGCGCCCTTGCGGTCGCCGCCCCCCCTGCCCCCGGTCATCGAGCCGAGGTTCGGGAGCGGGTCGGGCTCGATCCGCGCGAAGGTGCTCACGCCGGCCCGCCCCTGCGGGTTCGAGCGCACGCGCTCGATGGCGCGGTGGAGGAGCTGCTTGTTGTTCGTGAACTGCTGGAGCGCGCCGAGCCCCCGGCCCGTCTGCATGACGGCGACGAGGTCGCCGGGCTGCATCTGCTCGTCCACGAACTTCTTCAGTGCGCGCCGCACGTTGTAGATGTCCTCGAAGGAGGTGCCGAGGTCGTCGGCGACGAGCGCGATGGTGCGCCGCACCTGCCCCGCGCGCATGGGCGCGGCCGGGGCCGGCGTCGACTTGTCGCCGCGCGCGGCGGGCGGCGCGGCCCGGCCCGCTCCGGGCTCGCCCGCGACGAAGGTGAAGTTGGTGATCTCCTGCCGCCGGCCGTCCACGAAGATTTCGAAGTCGTCGGGGCGGAGGTCCGCGACGTGGCGCCCGTGCTTGTCCGTCACCACGGCGTCGAACTGCACGAGGTTCGAGGTGATGCGCACCACGTCGTCCTCGTCCGAGTCCTCTTCGGGCGCGGGCGTCTGCGCGGGCTGTGGCTGTGGCTGCTGCGCGGCCGGCGCCGCGGGCTGCTGGCCCGCGGGCGCGGGCGTCTGCGCGGGCGCCTGTGAGAACGCCAAAAGGAGCGCGAGGGCGAGCGCCAGGTCTCTTCTCATGTCCGAAGCTCCCTTCGTCGGTGAGCGCCGCCGCGGGTGGGCGGCTGGCCTTTGGGGAACGTTTGTGCGATGCTTCCGGTCAAACTTTACCACGCGGACGGAGGGCGATTATGACAGAGCCGGCGAAAAACGGCGACCGGGTGCGCGTGCACTACACGGGGCGGCTCGAAGACGGCCAGGTCTTCGACTCGTCGCGCGACGGCGAGCCTCTGGAGTTCACGGTCGGCGCCGGCGAGGTCATCCCCGGCTTCGACGAGGCCGTGCGCGGCCTGAACGTCGGCGACTCGAAGACGGTCGAGATCGAGTCGGAGGACGCCTACGGCCCGCGCCGCGACGGCCTCGTCACACAGGTCTCGCGCGAGGCGGCGCAGTTCCCCGTCGAGCCGCAGGTCGGCATGCACTTCGGCCTCCCGCTCCAGGACGGCAGCCAGATCGAAGTCGTCGTCACCGAAGTCACCGACACCCACATCACCATCGACGGCAACCACCCCCTCGCCGGCCAGAAGCTCATCTTCGACGTGGAGCTGGTGGGGAAGCAGTAGGCAGTAGACAGTAGCCAGTAGAAGACAGAGGCGGCGCGCTTCAGCCTTCGGGCCGGGCGCGCCGCTTCGTCTTCCTACTGATACCAGCTAGCTGAATGGGATAAGGCGTCCGAAGCCGGGAGCGCGGGCATCCCTGCCCGCCAAAGCGTGCCCGGGCACGCTCGGCCGTCGCCCTGTATCTCTCGACGTCGGAGTGGATAGTCACATGGCCTTCGCGCCTGCGGCGCTCACGGCGGGCAGGATGCCCGCGCCCCCGGCTCTCACCTCCTTATTTTGTTTCGCATGTCGGTATGACTACTGCCTACTGCCTACTCTTTCCCCTCACCCGTCGTCTTCAGGGTCGGCGCCGAAGTAGTACATCCACTCTCCCAGCTCGGACTCCTTCACGCCGCCGCGCCCGGTCTCTTCGGGTCGGGCGGCGGACGCGGCGTCGAGGCGGCGGCGGAACTCGCCCGAGCGTATGACCTCCGCGCCGCAGCGGCGGACGTAGTCGGCCAGCGCGCGGTCGGAGGTGACGACCTTCAGCGTCCGGCGCTCGCGCGACCCCTCGACCAACTGCTTGATGCGCGCGTCGGCGTCCGCGCCGCGCGCGGCGTAGAAGACGCGCACGCCCATGAAGTACGACCCGTCGGGGAAGAACTCGTCCGGCGCCCCGTCGAACACGGCCTCCACCGTCACCCCCGCCTCCCGCGCGAAACGCGCCAGCTCGCCCAGCAGACGACGCCGCGCGCCGGCCTTGTCCCTGTGCCACCCCACGCGCTGCGCCATCACGTTGTTGCCGTCAACCAGGTAAGACATCGCGGTCGCCCCGCCGCCATCTTACAACGCGCGGGGTCGAATAAGACGTTGACAGGCCGGTGTCCAACTGTGAACGCCGGCCGGGCGCCCCTCTTTCGGCCTTCCGTACGCGCGCCCCTCGCGGGCCGGCGCAACAAAAACAGAACAATATAATTGTTGACTTCCCCTCCCGCTTCCTTTAAAAACGTCGGGCTTGCCCAGAGCGGACGGACTTCTCCTCAAAAGTTAAGAGACGGCACTTCAACGGCCTTACTTCAAGGTTCATCGCGAAGTTCTAACTAGCCGCCACCGGCGTGTGACCCTCGCGCGTGTGGCCGGACATCCACCCAACCCACGGCACATCCACGAAAGGAGCCTTCCGAATGTTCAATCCCTCTGGCCGGCGCACGCTGGTCTTCGCCGCCGTCGCCCTCGCGGCCGTCAGCTTCGCCGCGGTCGCCTACGCCAACCACAACTGGCGCACGTACCACTGGGCGCGCACGAGCAACCCCTTCACCGTCCAACTGGGCAACAACCTCAGCAGCGGCTGGTCTTCCTACCTGACCGACGCCTCGAACGACTGGAGCATGTCCAGCGTGCTCGACACGAAGGTCGTGGCGGGCCAGTCGAGCCCGGCCACCTGCCCGCCGACGCTCGGGCGCGTCGAGGTCTGCAACTCCAACTACGGCTCGACGGGCTGGCTCGGCATCGCCTCGGTCTGGACGAGCGGCGGCCACATCTCGCAGGGCACGGTCAAGAACAACGACTACTACTTCAACCAGGCGAGGTACAACAGCCCCTCCTGGCGCCGGTTCGTGACGTGCCAGGAGGTCGGCCACACCTTCGGCCTCGACCACCAGGACGAGAGGTTCGGCAACACGAACCTCGGCACGTGCATGGACTACACCAACGACCCGTCGGGGACGGCCGGCACCAACGGCTCGCTCAACAACGAGCACCCGAACCAGCACGACTACTCACAGCTCGCCACCATCTACAGCCACCTCGACAGCTCGAACACGGCCGGGCAGACGACCGCGGCCGCCAAGATGCCGCCCGCCGCGCTCGACATCATCATCGAGGGGCCGGGGCAGTGGGGCAAGCTCATCCGCGGCGGCAGGGAGCAGGGCTTCTCGGACTACGAGCTGGACTTCGGCGGCGGGCACAAGGTCTACACCCACGTCATCTGGGCGATTGAGGAGCAGCCCGAGGACGGGCACCACCAGGAGTAGACACTTCCCGGCGGTGGCCTAACCTCCGGCCTTACTTCTCAGGTCGGCAAGTTCGAGGGGCGGGGCGTACGAACCCCGCCCCTCATTCTTTGCCAGCCGAAAGTCGTCAAAGCTCAGCGGCACTTAACAATCATCGCCTCGCGGTCGCGCGCGAGGTTGAAGGTGCCGACCACCTTGCGCGTGTCGGCGCGCGTGACGGTGAGCTTCATCAGGCTCCCGCCGACGCGCCCGCTCAGGCGGACGCGGTAGCCGCCCGCGTCGTCGCCGGGGCGCACGGGGCCGCCGTGCTCCTCGTAATGCAGGCCGTAGACGCTGAAGCGCCCCCGACCGTCCACGACGATCTTCCCCTTGACCGTCCCGCGCGCGCAGTCGTACTCGACGTTCGCGCCCGCCTCCGTGACCTCGAAGCGTATGTGCTCGCCGCCCCACACGCCCGGCGTGAGCGCGTCGGGCGCGCGCAGGCGCGCGCCCTTCGTCCGGCCCTGAGTCATCGGAGCCCTCCGTCCTGCCGCCGCCGAGCCGCGCCCCGCCGCGTGCGCGGCCGCCGGTAACGCCGCGAAGAGTTGGAGCGCGGCGAGCGCGATTGTCATCTTCAGCCTTCGGTTCATGTGACCTCCCCAGCCCGCCCGCGCCGAGTATAAACCATGCGCGCAAAAGTTAAGGGGCGGACGCTTGAACACGTCCGCCCCTTCATTGTCGTCGCCTCGCGCCCAGACTACTGGCAGGTGCTCAGCTTGAACGAGAAGATGTGGGTCGTCCAGTTGTAGTTGCCGGTCGCCGGCAGGTACTCGGTCGTGAAGACCATCGTGCAGCCGTCCACGGGGTCGACGCTGATGGTGCTGTAGTCGCCCCACCGCGACAGGCTGTTGCCGGACTGCGAGCCGCCGCCCACCAGGATGTTCGTCTCGTTGCCGAGGACGCCGGGCAGGTCCGCAGGCCCGCGGTAAGCGTAGCGGATGGAGGGGACGACGGACGTGCTCGAAACGTTGTAGCCGATGGCGATGCCGCCCGTCTTGTCTATCGCGGCCGAGCCCATCCAGCGGTGGGTCGAGTCGGGCGCGTACGTCCCCTGCTGGTTGACGACCGGGTTGGCGCTCCCCAGCGTCTGCCCGGTGGCGTTGCGCAGCTCGTACCAGCGGATGCCGCTCGTGCCGCCCGTGGCGACGGGGTGGTTGATGACCATCGACTCGTGGGTCAGGAAGTTGCGGTAGCTCAGGCGGTAGTTCAGGCGGTCGCCGAGCGAGTCGAGCTGCTGCGTGGTGCCGGGCTGCGGGATGCAGACGCCGCCGCCGCACGCGCGGCTGAAGGTGGCGGCCCCGGCGACGG
Source organism: Pyrinomonadaceae bacterium (assembly GCA_036389235.1). Taxonomy (GTDB): domain Bacteria; phylum Acidobacteriota; class Blastocatellia; order Pyrinomonadales; family Pyrinomonadaceae; genus QHXN01. The sequence goes on from DASVQJ010000152.1 coordinate 26,796, forward strand.
CGGTCGGCCCCGTGAGCGCCGCCGTGCCCGTCGCCCAGTTCACCTTGTAGCGCCAAGAGCTGAGCGAAGTGGTGCCGATGCTGAGCAAGGGGTTGGCGCTCCCCGCGGGCGGCAGCGTCTTGCCCTCGATGTCGGCCGGCTCGATGCTGTGGGCGGCGGTCGTCAGCGTGCAGATCTGGCGGGCCGCGGCGCCGACGAGCATCTTGTCGCGCTCAAGCGCGCAGACGTTCGCGCCCGAGAAGGTGCGCCCGCCGCGGAACATGTTGTAGGTGATGTAGTAGCCGTCAGACCAGACGCCCATCTTCGGGAAGTCGTTGAAGTCGCGTCCGAAGGAGTAGGAGTAGCGGTAGTAGGTGCCGGTCGGGTCGGGGCTCGTCGAGACCGCGACGCACTGCGTGTAGGGCTGCGCGGCGACGGCGAACTGCGTCAGAATCCAGCGGTCGGCGAACTGGTCGTACTGGACGATGGGGTCGCCGTCGTTGTCCGACTCGCAGCGCCCGCCGAAGCCCTGGAAGAGGGTGTTGCCGTTCTTGGGGAAGCCGGGGACGACGTTGAAGCCGGTGATGTTGTTCGACGCGTCGCGCGAGACGGTGTAGATGGCGTAACGCAGGTTGACCCACTGCACGTAGTGGTTAGGGCCGAGGTCGCCCGTCGTGTCGGGCGGCGAGACGCGGTAGGTCGGGTCGACGGGGACGCCGTTGGTCGCCGCCTTCGGCTGCGCGTAGGCCTCGGTGACGGCGTGGCGGCCGGCGAGCGGGTCGACGCCCCCGGGCATCGAGTTGCCGACGGGCTGCGGGCGGCCGGGCTCGAAGTCCCTGCCGCCGCGCGCGGGCTCCGGCTTGCCGCCGCGGTCGAACATCTCGCGCAGGGGAGCGGGGGTCTTGTCGAAGTGGTCGGGCCTCATCACTTCGGATTTGCCCTGGCCGAGTACTACGGCCGGTAGTAGGAGAGTGCAGAAGACGAGAGTGATCAGTGACGCAAAAGCTTTTCTCATTTTCCCTCCGGGCGGTCATGCCCGCCGATTCATCTGTGGGTGCTGCCTGGACTTTACAGACGTGAGGTTACGTTTGTTCAAGTCTTTGGGGCCGATTGCTTCGTAGAAAGCCGTAAGCGAATCAAGTATGAATGAGCACCCGCGGCTTTGGGGGGCCGTCGGGAGGGAAGGCCGGAATGGGGCTTCTAATGCCGGCCAAAGATAGATGCGCGAACTGTCCGAATGATTGCCCGACGAGATTTCCCACCAGATGCCGAAGGGAGGACTTCAATGAGTCTCGGCGAGGTCTATCTCAGAGTCAGCCCGGAGATAGTAAGCGGAAAGTGTCGGAACGTCAAACGCCGCCGCCATAAAATTTGGAGGGATGGAGAAGTGTACTCCCGCGAACAGTTGTCAGGACGGGCGAGGGGGGAGGGGGCGCCGGCCCCCTCCCCCCTCCCGCGCCGCCGCGCGTGCTTCAGAGCAGCGCCAGTATCTGGTTGAGCAGTCCGACGATGTCGGCCAGCGGCCCGCCCGCGTCGAGCAGGTTCGCCACGGCGCAGAGCAGCGCGCCGAGCAGCCCGCCCGTCGGGTCGGCGTCGATGTCGAGCACGATCCTGTTGAGGTGAACCTCAAGGCCGAGCAGGTTGAGGTCGAGCGGCCCCAGTTCCAGGTGCAGGATGTCGCACGAGGCGGCCTTGATGGCGACGATCATCTGTATCGTCTTCAGCACGGTGCCGATGACGTTGCCGACCGAGTTCTGGATGGTTCCGGTCAGCGTGCCGACGGCGACGATCTGGTTGTCGACCACCTGGAACCGACTGACGGCGAAGTTGCCCGTGAACTTCCCGCCCTTGCTGGTCGTCCCGGAGACGGGGACGGTGACGCCGCCCGCGTAGGCGGCGGCGACGGCGGCCGGGGCCAGTTTCGTCGAACGCGCGGCCGGGCTGTTAGTCGCGGCAGAGACTCCCAGCGGCGCGAGCGCGAACATCACGGCGCCCAGTAGTATTGCGAGCGCCTTGTGTCGGATATTCATCTTTCTCTTCTCCTCACTCTTAACGCTTATCAACTTACCGATGAGGTTCAGGGCGGCGCGCGTGCGCCGGCCGCCGCACAGACTCGCGCGGCGGCGCGCACACGCGGCCGGGGATTTTCGAACGGGGGTACAAGGGGCGGGGAATGTGGTGAGAGTAGCGGCGCGAGGCGGCGCCGACAAGATGGCGATTTCTACAATCCTTTGGCCGAACTTACTGCGAGCATCTCTTTGCAGGCGGTCGTGAGCTGTGGGTTACCTCAACCTTGAGCTTTAGAGTGAAGGGCGATTAACCACAGAGGCACAGAGCGCACGGAGGGGGCACAGAGAGTTGAATCCCTCTGTGCAACCTCTGAGCACTCTGTGCCTCCGTGGTTAACCTCCCTCCGCTACGCGTTCGGGTGACGAGTTTATGGGCGGCGCGGGCGTTCCGCTGACGGAGGGAGGCGGCGGGCGAGGCCGCTGCGGCGCGGCCTGTAAGAGATGGCGCGGGCGGCGGGCATCTCGCGCGCGATGCGGTCGGTGGCCGCGCTCGACAACTCGGCGAAGGCCGCGTGCCTGCGCTTGAGCAGAGACAAAAGCTCGCGGCGGCGGTTCGCGCGCGGCGCCTCCGAGAGTTGACGCGGGTGCGACGCGCGTCGGAGCAGCAGCGGCGCCGGCGCCGGGGCGGGCGCGCGGTCCTGGAAGCGCTCCCTGTATCTGGCCGGCGTCAGCCCGCAGGTCTTCTTGAAGTCGCGGACGAAGTGGCTCTCGTCTGACAGGCCGACGACGGCCATCACCTGCTTGACGCTAAGGTGCGTGGTCTCCAGAAGCTCCTTGGCGCGCCGCATACGCAGCCGCCGCAGGTAACGCGCGGGCGGCACGCCCGTCTCTTCCTTGAACAGTTGGTGGAGGCGTGAGGGCGACAGGTTGACCATCGCCGCGAGCTTCGCGGGCGACCAGCCTTTGTGCAGTGACTCTTCGGCCAGGGCGATGACCTGGCGCACCCTGTGCTCCATCATGGTTACGCTCCGTCGGGTAAAGGTAACCGCACCGTCTCTCTTCTTCTCCGGCCACGCCCGGGAGCAACGTGCGTGCCAGCCCGGGGGCAACTAACAACCCGACCCTCTCGTCAAGTCTCGCCGCCGCGGTGCACGCGCGCCGCACATGGAAACAGTACGAATGGCGTGTAGCCGAACATGGGCGGCCGGGGGCGAGTTCGCAAGGCGGCGCCGCGCGTGTGATTAGTGCCGCTCAGATTCCGGCGCGGGGACTATAAGGTTTCCCGGGTCAGGGGGCGCGGCGCGCGTCCCGGCGGGGGCACGCGCGCCGCGGCTGGGGTGGGACGTGTGGAGTCATCGCCGTGCAGCCTTTCATCCGAAGAGTCCGGCGGCACGGCCGTCCGGGTCGGGCGTCGCCGTGGAAGGCGGGGAGCGCGCCTGTTCAGCGGAAGCGTACGTGCAGGTGGTTGTGATGCCCCTGCGCGCGCCTCGTCAAGCCCTCCTGGATCGTGAGGGGGTCGTTGAAGAAGATGACCTCCGGGTTGAACGTTTCGCGGATCAGGAGGATCAGCTCCCTCGTCCGGGCGTGGGAGAAGTCGGGGGCGTCGATGTTGGTCGGCACGTTGCGGCCGTTGTTCGTGAGCGGGCGGATGTCCACCTCGCGCCCGTCCCTGTGCGCCGCGTGCGGCGGGAAGGGGCCGCCGCCCCGGCGGCTGATGTCGCCGACGGCGAAAGGGGTCGCCGGGCGCCGTTCGCGCCAAAGCTCGCCGAGCTGCTGGATGGCGCGGATGGTTGAGGCGCGCCCGAACTGGTCGCGGCCGCCGGGCTCGCGGTTGAAGGTGACGTAGCCGAGGCCGTCGGTGACGTTGGCGTCGGGCAGGACGGTCTCGACGCTCGTGCTGTTCTGGAGGTCGGCCCTCGGCATGGCAGCGTGGGAGGCCAGCAGCAGCGTCTGGTAGGTCTGGTCGGTCAGCACGCCGGTCGGGTCGATGCCGTTGGTACGCTGGAACATCTTCAGCGCGGCGTCGGTCTTCGGCCCGAACCGCCCCGGCCCGCTCGCCACCTCGGCGACGGTCATCGCGCCGACCGCGATAAGGCGATCCTGCAAGCCGCGCACGACGTTGCCCCGGCTGTCGAGCCTGACGCCTCTGTTCAGCTCGTCGAAGGCCGCCCGCGTTTCGGCGTCGAGCGTGCCGTTGGCGTCGAGGTGGTTGTCGCGCTGGAAGTTCCTGAGCGCGACCTCGGTCTGCGACCCGAAGTGGCCGGGGCCGGTCTGCAACTGCGCCCGCGTGAGGTAGCCGATGTCAACCAGCTCCTCTTGCAGCTTCAGCACCTCGGCGCCCTCGGAGTCGCGGCGCAGCCTCTGGCCCGTGCCCGCGCCGGCCGCGCCGAGCTTTTCGCGCACTTTGTCGGCGGCCTCGCCGACCGTCACCAGGCCGTCGCGGTTGATGTCGAGCCCGCGGTTCTGCGTGTACCTCTTCGAGGGCCGGCGGAAGATGACGTGGCCGGAGCCTTTGCCGACTGCGGACGGGAGGAGGACGGCCATGTAGGTGTCCTCGATGGTCCTGAGCCTCCCCCTGAACGGCCTGAAGTGCTCGGCGACGAAGTCGAGCTGCTCCTCGGCCGTCATCCGTGCGAGCGCCTCCTGCGTCGTGCCCAGTCCCCTCGCCGTGTCCTTCACGAACTGGATCAGCCCGACCGCGCCGCTCACGGGATTCCTGACCGAGGGGCTGAACGTCTCGCCCGTCTCGAAGCTGATGACGGCCATCAGGAAGTTCGGGTTGGTGCCGAGGCTCGCGGCGATGTTAACCACCTTCTCCTTGAAAGCCTGGCTCACGCGCTCGCTACCCGGCACGTCGACGAGCGCGAACCCGCCGTTGCTGTTGTCGTCTGGCATCTTCACACCTCCCTAACGAGTAAACTGCCGCTCGACATTCGCGAACCCCTTCCCCCTCGCGGCCGTGGGACTCCGCCACGCCGCTCACGCCGCCGCCGCTTCCGGGTCGGCCGCGCCCCCGCCCGCGCCGGCGGGGGCTCCGGCGTGGCCCGGGTTGTTGTAGCGGCCGAGTATGTACCCCGACAGCCCCCCGAGCAGCGCCGACAGCTCCTTGTCGCCGAGGATGCTGGTGATGCCGAAGAGGATGATTGCGATCACGATTGAGAAGAGCGTCAGGAACTGAATCCCCGTCTGCCCCGAGAAGATGGCCCGCCGCACCGACTCGTCGGCGTAGGAGAGGATGAAGAAGCCGATGATGACCAGGCCGATGAGGATGGCGAAGATGATGCTCATCGTCCGCTTGAAAATCTGCTCGGGTGAGTAGATGGCGTTGATCGCCTGCTGGACGCAGCGCGCCTGCCCCTTCTTCGCCTGCAACTGCGCCTCCGTCGCCCGCAGTTCCTCCCGCAGCTCCTCCCTACTCTTCACGTCCGTGTCGTCGAGCTCGGCGATGCGGAACTTGTCGTCGTCGGTCTTCTTCGGCTTGGCTTCGAGCTCGGCACGCTCCTGGCGGCGGGCGTCGAGCTGCGCGGCGGTCGGCGCCTTCGGAATCTGCGCGTTAAGCTGGATGACCTTCTGGTCGAGCCGCGCCACCTCGGAGGTGATCGAGTCACGCGTGTCGGTCACCTCGATGAAGTTGTCCGTCAGGCCGAGTTCCCTGTTCACGACGTCGCAGTCGGCCCGCTGCGACGTCGACGCCTCCGGCGCGGCCGTGGCCGCGGGGGTCTGTCCCGAAGCCGCCGCGCCCCCGCACAGCCACAGGGCGAGCAGCGCGCACGAAATATTTCTAGTGGCGTTCCTCATGATTGTCACTCCTCTCTGACGCCGCCCGGGGGTGCGCGGTCCGGACGTCTGATTGGTTGAAGTCGGGGGCGCCGGGCCGCGGCGCCGCGTCTCATCTGAACCCGAGGACTTCCGTGTCTTTGTTCTCCACGAAGATGGTCTCGTCGAAGATGAGTTGCCTGCCCTTCGCCAGCTGGTCGGCGATAAGCGAGGCGGCGTTCCCGCCCTTCGGCACCGCGACGAGAACCAGGTCGGGCACCTCGTCTTCGATCTCGACCTCGGCGAAAGAGGCCATGTTTCTGCGCCTGTCGTTGACGACGGGCAGCTTGCGCAGGTGGACGAGCTTACAGATTTCCACATTCTCCGTCGTGCCGCAGGTCAACCTGATCTCGTCCAACGTCGCGCTGCCGGCGATGGGAAACTGAATCATGTCGGTGCTCCTTCCTCTGGCGTTTACTGAATCTTCAGGGCCTTGACGAGCGGCCCGAAGCGGTCGCCGGCGCCCGACCTGTTCGCCTCCCTGAACTTGGCCACCAGGGCGTCGAGCAGCTCTTTGTCCGTGGCGTTTTCGGGCGGGGCGGTGCCGCCGTTGAGTTCGGTGAGCGCGCTTCTGATCTCGCCCCTCGTGCTCGCCTGCTTCTCCTCGTTGTCCGAGCGGAGGCCCCTGCTCAGGTCTCTCAACTTGTCCCTGAGCTGCTTCGAGGTGTCGAACTCCTCCTGCGTGGCGATGCGCATGTCTTCGGCGACCGCCGCGTTCTCTTCGGCGGCGGCGGCGTCCTGTCCGGCGTCCTGGGCGAGCGTTTGCAAGCCGCTCTGGAGCGTCCCGGCGTAGAAGTAGTTGATTACATCGCCGTAGGCGCGCTCCAGAGAGTAGACCTCCACCGACGCGTCCAGCCTGTCGTTGATGCGCGTGCCGACCTCCGCGCGCCCCTCGCGCATCTTGGCGACGATGGCCTCGGTCGTGCGCTCCCTGAACACGTTCTGGTCTATCGACCTGCGCGCCCCCTTGAACCCGGTGAGCGCCGCCGCGATGATCGTCTTCGCGCGCTCGCCGTTGGTGACGGTGGCCGCCGCCGCCGCGCCCAGCTCGGTCAGGTCGAACAGGATGTTCTCGCCGTCCCGGCGCCTCGCCAGGCGGTCTTCGAAGTCGAAGTAATTCTGATCGACCATGTTCATCAGGCGCTCCACGATCCTGTTTCTCAGCCTGCGCGCCTTACCCAGATCGCCCGCCACGTAGGCACTGTTGTAGCCCTCCTCGTCGGCCTGGAACTTATTTAGCTCTACCGCGATTAAGGCCGAGAGGGCGGAGGGCCTGGTCGGCTTGCTCGGGCAGCCGGTCAGAAGCAGAACCGGGAGCAGGGTTAACGCGAGCAGTCTCTTTTTCATTGTCGGCGCTCCTATGTTAGTCGCGGGGTACGCGTCCCGGCCCTCAGGACATCCCGACCGGGTTCTGTCGGGGTGTCCGGCCGGCGTCGCCCGCGGCGACAGATCGGGGACGGGTTAAGGTTCAGAACCGCTCCGAAAAGGGCATGCCGCGGGAGCCTTCAGGACGTTGCAATTTCACCGACGGAGGCTATATATACATACCGCCGTCCAGGAGGTCTGGCCGACGGGTGGCCCCGTCAACAGCGAGACTGCGACTCGGGAGGCGTTCCCCGTCATCACCTAACGCACCAACGCGACCGGAAAACCATCAAGGCGGAGCAATTTTTTCTGCGCAGGCGGACTTCGAGTAACTGCTTTTTCAAGTGGGTCGCTGACCAAGGATCAGGTGAACGTTGCCCCCGCCCTCAGATATCACGAGACTCCTCATCGCCTGGAGCGAAGGCGACAGGGCCGCGCTCGAAAGCCTGCTGCCTCTCATCGAGCGCGAGCTGCACCACATCGCGCGGCGGTACATGCGCAGGGAGAACCCCGGCCACACGCTACAGACCACCGCGCTCGTCAACGAGGCGTTCTTCCGCCTGATAGACCAGAAGAGCGTGCGCTGGCAGAACCGCGCGCACTTCTTCGCCATCGCGGCGCAGATCATGCGCCGCATTCTGCTCAACTACGCGCGCGACCGCCGGCGCGCGAAGCGCGGCGGGGGGGCCGTGCAGGTCTCGCTCTCGGAGGTGGCCGCCGTCGACGAGGAGAGGCCGGTCGAGCTGCTGGCGCTCGACGAGGCGATGGGGCGTCTGGCGTCGTTCGACGAGCGTAAGTGCCGCGTCGTGGAGCTGCGCTACTTCGGGGGTCTGAGCGTCGAGGAGACGGCCGAGGTGCTGGGCGTGTCGGCCGTCACGGTCGAGCGCGACTGGAAGATCGCGAAGGCGTGGCTGAAGCGGGAGATGAGAGATGAGGGCTGAAGACTGGCCCCGCGTCGAAGAGTTATTCCACGAGGCGCTCGCGCTCGGCGGCGCGGAGCGCGACGCGTACCTCGCGCGCGCGTGCGGCGGCGACGCGGGCCTGCGCGGCGAGGTCGAGTCGCTCGTCGCGGCCTTCGAGTCCGAGCGCAGCTTCATCGAGCGGCCCGCGCTGAGCCTCGGCATGCGCGTGCTCTCCGAGGGGGCCGCCGCGTCACTCGTCGGGGGCACGGTCGGACGCTACAGGGTCGTGAGCCCGCTCGGGCGGGGCGGCATGGGCGAAGTCTACCTGGCGGAGGACAGCGTGCTTGAGCGCCGCGTCGCGCTCAAGTTCATCTCGGGCGGGGTGGTCGGCGACGAGTGGGCGCGCGAGCAGTTGACGCAGGAGGCCCGCGCCGTCGCGCGGCTCGAACACCCGAACATCTGCGCGGTCTACGGGTTCGAGGAGGACGGCGGCCGCCACTTCATCGTCATGCAGTACGTCGAGGGCGAGACGCTCGCCTCACTCCTCCGCGCGGGGCGGCCGGGCGCCGGGCTCGCGTTCGGCCTCGCCGAGCAGATCGCCTCGGCGCTCGCGGCCGCGCACGCGGGCGGCGTCGTGCACCGCGACGTGAAGCCGCAGAACATCATCGTCACCGCCGAAGGGCAGGCGAAGGTGCTCGACTTCGGCCTCGCCAAGTTCGTCCGCCCGAAGCGGCAGGGCGAGGGCGCGGGCGAGCCCGGCGTGACGGCGCGGGCCGAGCCCGTCGTCGGGACGATTGCATACATGTCGCCGGAGCAGGCGCGCGGCGAGGCGCTCGACGCGCGCAGCGACATCTTCAGCTTCGGCATAGTCCTCCACGAACTCTTCTGCGGCGCGAACCCTTTCGCCCGCGACGACGCGGCGGACTCGCTCGAAGCCGTGAAGGCCGCGGCGCTCCCGCCGGGGGCGGGCCGCGCGCCCGGCGCGCCGGCCGGGCTGCGGCGGGTGTTGTTGAAGTGCCTGGCGAAGGAGCGCGCGCGGCGGTATCAGACGGCGGACGAGCTGCTGCGCGACCTGCGCGGCCTGCGGCGCGCGCAGGCGCTCGCGCGCTACGCGCTGCCGGCCCTCGCGCTCTTCATGCTGCTCGCCGCCTGCGCGGGCTTCGTCTACCTCAGGTACAACCGCGCGCACACGCTGGCGGTCATGCCCGTCGCCAACGAGAGCGGCGACCCGGAGATGGAGCCGCTGAGCGCCGGGCTGACCGAAAGCCTCGTCGGGAGGCTCTCGCACCTCGACAGGCTGCGCGTCCGCGCGCCCAAGCTCATCAGCAGGGAGCAGGCGGCCGACCCCATGCGCCTCGGGCGCGCGCTCGGGGCCGAGGCGGTGCTCGTCAACAGGATCGTCGGCCGCGGCGGCCCGCCGCAACTCCAGACCGCGCTCGTCAGCGTCCGCGACGGCTCGCCGCTCTGGGAGGAGACCTCGCCGGTCGACCTTTCGGAGATTCAGGCGACGCAGGACAGGGTGGCGCTCGGCGCGGCGGCGGGGCTGCGGATGTGGCTCCGCGAAGGGGAGAGGCGGCTGCTGACGAGGCACGAGACGGACAACACCGAGGCGCTGCGCATGCACATGCGCGGCCAGTACCTCTGGGACATGCGCGACAAGGAGAAGCTGCGCTCGGCGATTGAGATGTTCGAGCGCGCCACCGCGCTCGACCCGGCGTACGCGCAAGCCTGGGCCGGGCTCGCCTACTCGTACGTGTTCCAGACCAACGTCGCCTACGGCCCGAAGCCGCCCGAGGAGGTCATCAACAAGGCGCGGGCCGCCCTGAACAAGGCGCTACAGAGCGATAACATGCTCTGCGAGGCGCACACGGCGCTCGGCGTCCTACAGCTAAGGCACGAGTGGAACTGGTCCGAGGCCGAGAAGGAGTTCCGGCTCGCCATCAAGCTGAACCGCGAGTACGCGCCGGCGCACTACTGGTATTCGAGCCTGCTGCGGCTGCTCGGCCGCAGCGAAGAGGCCATCCGCGAGAGCGAGACTTACAAGACGCTCGAACCGTTCGCCCCGCTGGCGACCGTCAACCTCGCCATCTCGCACTACCGCGCGCGCGACTACGACCGGTCGGCCGTCTACCTGAAACAGGTTCTGGACGAAGACCCGAACAACAGAAACGCGCTCTACATCATGGGACTCGTCCACGTGAAGAAGGGGGCGTACCCGGAGGCCGTGGCGACGCTGGAACGTCTCTACGAGCTGGACCAAGTCCTCGCGGCCGCCCCGCTCGGCTACGCCTACGCGAGGAACGGGAGGACGTCCGACGCCATGCGCGTCCTGGCGATGTTGGAAGCCGTGCCGCCTGACAAACCCATCCCGGCGCAGGAGAAGGCGATCATCTACATGGGGTTGAGGGACAACGACAAGGCGTTCACGTACCTGGAGCAGGCTTACAGGGAGCGCTTCGCGTCGCTCACGTCTCTGACGACCGAGCCGTTCTTCGACGACCTCCACTCAGACCCGCGCTACCATGACCTCGCGCGCCGCATCGGCTTGACCCCTTGAGCCCTCCGCCGCTGGCCCGCGGGGAGAGCGCCGCCGCGAGCCTGCGCCCGACCTCCGACGCGGCGGGGCGCCGCGCGGGGTCTTCGCAGAGTAATTCTTCCACGAGCTCGCACGCGTACGCGGGGACGTTCCGCCTGAGCCTCTCCAGCGGGAAGCGGGCTTCCGCCCCGGGCACGACCCCCGACAGCAGAAGGTAGAGCACCGCGCCGAGGGCGTAGAGGTCTTCGGGCAGCCTCGACTCCCCCTTGAATTCTCGTGTGCATTCGGGCGGCGCGTACGAGCGCGTGCTCCACGGCGACGGGTCGGGGCGGTTCACGCGGCAGGCGCCCTCGAAGTCGAGCGGCCTCAGCTCGCCGCCGGGCGTGAGTATCAGGTTGCGCGGCTTGCAGTCGCGCCAGACCCAGCCCGCCGCGTGAATCTTCGAGATCAGCTCGGCGAGCCGCAGGCCGTAGCGCAGGGCGCGGGCCACCGGGAGTCTCCTCCTCCTGCGCGTGAGCCAGTCGTTGAAATCCATGCCCTCGACGTACTCGACCGCGACGTAAAAATTCTTCCCCGCCCTGAAGGACTTGTACGGGCGCGGCACGCTCACGCCCGCCGCGCGCAGCTCCGACAGCACGCGCCACTCGTGCCGGACGCGCGAGTGGCCGTCGCGCCCGTCCCACCAGACCTCGCCGTGCCGCCTCCCCTCCTTGACGACGCACAGGCGCGGCGGCGACGAGCCTATGTCGACGGCCTTGTAGACGCCCCCCTTGCCCCTCTGCGCGAGCGCGGCGAAGACGCGGAACCGCGTCTTCAGGGGCGTCAAGGCCGCCGCGCCGCCGCCGCTCTTCGGACGCTTCGGCGCGAACGGGTCCGAAACCCAGGGCGGGCCGGCACTTTCGGAGTCGCGCCGGTCGGGCACGAGTTCGCCGTTCTCGCCGCGCATCGCGAGCGTGCGCGTGCCGTCGGGGTTTTCGATTTCGAGAATCTTGAAGGAGCCGTAGCGGTAGTGCACGCAACTGTCCGGGCGGAACCTCATGTCGAAGGGGACGTCGGGGGCCGGGAAGCCTCGGGTCAGCCTGTGAAGCCTTCGCGCGAGCCGCACCGCCTCCTCCTCCGTGCGCGGGTAGACCGTAATGAACTTCCCCACCTGGCTGTAGCCGTAGTGGAGCCCGCTGTTGATTTTGTTCAGCTCGAAGAGCGTCGCGGGGGCCTTGAAGAGGACGCCGAGGCGGCCGAGCGCCGGCCCGACCGCCTCAAGCACGCGGCCCGCAGTCAGCACGGTCGCCGGTATGTGAAGCTTCCAACCCTGCTCCGCGTCGGAGGGGTCGGACTCACGGCTGAACCTCCAGATCGAACGGGCGTGGGCGAGCGGCAGGTAGCGCTCACGGAGTCGGCACCACTCCTCTTCGAGTCGTTCGTAAGACGACCGCCCGCCCGCCCCACGCCCCGCCCGGCCCCACGCCGATTCCCTGTTCGCGTTCGTCACCTGAAATGAGCCTCCTTCCCGCGCGGCGCGGGGGCTGCCCCGACGCAAAAGGCTTGCGAGTTACAAGCTCGTAGTCCCGGCGGGGGCGCCGCCCGCCGGGTTCGGCGTGCCGGCGGGTCGCGCGACGGCCTACGGAATCTTCGGAATCTCGAAGAGCTTGACGAAGTTGGGGTCTCTCGCGTCGTTCAGGTTGTCGCCGTCTATCAGATCGCTTATGCGGTTGGGCAGGGTCGCCGTCGTCTCGCTCGTGCACATGGAGCCGCCCGCTATGTACGCCACGGTCTCCTTGAAGTAGGGCTTGGCGACGTGGGCGTCCAAGCCCCTCAGGCGTTTCAACTGATCCTCGTTGTCCGCGAAGACGGTCATGAGCGCCCTCCATTCGTTGGAGTTTATGCCCGCGACGGTCGCCTGCGCGGCGACTCTCCGCAAGTCCTCAGCGAGCGCGGAGCCCTTGCCTGCTTTCACGATGGCGGCGCTCAAGGCCGTAACGTTCTCCTTTATCTTTGCCATTGTCTTTGCCCTCCGAGGCGTGTGTCGAAAGAGGCGGGGCGGAACGCCCGCCTCCGGGTCAGAAGCGTCGGGGACTGGCGGGCGCGGCCGGCCGCGCCCGCCGCCCCACTTAGTCCGAGCGCGTCGGGTTAACGTCGCCGCCCAGGCACGACAGTAAGTCCGCCATATCGAACTTGCGCGCCTCGCGGCCGGGTAGCATCTCCGCGTCCGAGAGCGGGGCGGTGATGACGGAGTAGTCGCTGTGCCTGATGATGCAGTAGAAGGTCTCGGCGACGACGCGGCTCCCGACGGGGCCGAGGCGGTTGCCGCCGCCGAACAACTCCGCCTCCTTCAGGACGTAGAACCAGAGCGGCGTCCTCACGTGGAACTTGTAAGCGCAGTCCGTCAGCACGGCGAACTGTTCGTCGCTCGCCATGCTCGTAATCATGCCGGCCGTCATCGGGGTCTCGCCCAGCGCCTTCGCCACCGTCTGGCCGGTCGGGAGCTTCAGCACGTAGCCGCGCACGAGGTTGCGGGCGGTGATCGCCTTATACTTATCGTCCGAGACGTTGTGAGGGTAGCCTTTAATCCGTTCGAGCCGTAGGTCGAAGTTCGTGTCGATCTTCTTGGCCTTGTTGAAGGTGACGGAGCTTAGAGGGCCGAAGTCGTAGAAGCGCCTCCAGTCTATCACCCACCTGTTGTCCAGACCTTGCAGGCCGTCGAGGTCGCCGCTGAACTGCGTGAAGGTGAAGAAGGATTCCAGTGTGGCGGGCCGGCTGTTCGTGGGGAAGCGGGGGTCGCCCTTCTGGAAATGGTTGTAGTCGTAGCTCGGCCGCACCATGCTGTGCCCGAACCGGAAGGCGGCGCCGGAGAACTCGACGGGCATGAACAGCTCGTCCTTCGACCCCACGTCCGACAGCGCCTTGCACCTTCTGTCGCCGCCGAGCACCGCCTTCAACACGCCCGCGTCCAGGACCCTCGGCAGGAAGTCGTGGAGCACGATGTGCTGGAAGTGCCTGACGACCGTCTCCCGCGCCTGTTCGAACAGGCTCTTTCCGGCGTCCTGCTTGCCGGGGTTGTCGCGCAGGTACTTGACCACGCGGTTGTGGAACTTGAGGAACGCGAGGTGCGTCTGCGCGAGCGGCAGGTTCTCGTCGTTGCGCTCGTCGCCGATGACGGCCTCGTAGCGAGCCGGCTTGCCGGGCTCCGCCGGCTCCTTCTTCTTCCGCGGCAGGTCGTTCCACCTGTCTATGGCATTAAAACTACTGGCCTGGACGACCGGGCCGAGTTTGAACTCGCCGCCGTCGCGGTACATCTCCGAGTCCTTCTCGTCGGACGGCCCGCACCCGTAGAGGCTGTCGAGGTCGAGGCTCGGCGAGCGGTAACCCTCCGGGGGGTCTGCCGGCACGTCGAGCAGCCGCGTCTTGTCGAAGGTTATCTCGTGCGCGATGAACTGTCCGAGGTACGTGTACCCCGCGGGTATGTTCGAGTCGTCCGGGGCCTCCTCGCTCGGCGGCAGAGTCTTGACGGGCGGGTCCGCCTTCATCGTCGCCCCCAGCTCGACGAGCGCCTCCGCCATGCCGTCGTACCTGTCGAACAGCCTGCCGAACCTGAACTTGATCTTGTCCGCGGCGGCCCCCGCCCCGGACACGGGACAGCCCGCCGGGCGCCGGCCGGGCGTGTCGTTGGTTAGTTCCTCGCCCGCGATGTTGTAGACGGGCCTCTCCCCGTGCCTGCCCATCCCTCCGAACTCCTTCCTGCCGCGTGGCCGCCCGCGCGCCCGCGCCGCCCGCCGCCCCGGGGCGGAACGCAAGGCGCCCCCGGATGGTGCGCGCCCCGACACATGCCCCGCCCTGCCCGCTAACTGTTAACGAACCGAATCGGCGTCAAAACCTGTCCGGCCCCGCGTAAACAATTTTCGGCTTTGTGAATACATCCGCCCCTTCTGGTACTAATCAGGGCGCGCGACTCAAATCATTCGCTGACCGTAGTCGCAGTATTCGACGACGGGGCAGCGCCCGCAGAGGGGGTCGCGGGGGCGGCAGAGTTTGCGGCCGTGGCGGATGAGGTTGACGTGGAAGGGGTAGAACTTGCCGGCGGGCACGAGGCGGTTCATCACCTCGTGCGCGAACTGGTCGGAGCACTTCGGGGGGATGAGGCCGACGCGGCGGAGGACGCGGAAGATGTGCGTGTCGAGCGGGAAGACCTCGACGCCGCAGGCGAAGAGCAGCGTGCAGGCCGCCGTCTTCGGGCCGACGCCGCGGAACGAGGCGAGGTAGCGGACGGCTTCCGCGGCCGGCAGCTCGCGCAGGAACGAGAGGTCGAACGAGCCCCGCCGCCCTTTGACCTCGCGCAGCAGCCCGCGGATGACCGCGGCCTTCTGGTTGGCGAGCCCGCCGAGACGTATCGTCTCGACCAACGTCTGTTCGCGGGCGCGCAGCACGGCGTCCCACGTCGGGAACTTCTTCTTTAAGGCGTCGTAGGTGCGGTCGCTGTTGGCGTCGCTCGTCGCCTGCGAGAGGATGACGGCGACGAGCATGTCGAGCACGTCCCAGTCCGTCCACTTGTTCACCGGCACGCCGTAGGCGCGCTCAAGGTTCTGGACGATGTAGCCAATCGGCTTCTCCGCGGCCGCCGACGCGACCCACTCCCCGACGGCGGACGGAGGGCGCGGCGGCGAGGGACTGTCCGAAGTCCCCACGGCGCCACTCTCGTCCTTACTTCGTGGGGTTCTCTTTCGACGCGGCGATGACGCGCTCATAGAATTCGATGTACTGCGGGATGACTAAGTCCGTGCTGTAGCGGCCGACCGCCGAGGCGCGCGCCCGCCGACCCATTTCGCGCCGCGCCCCCTCGTCCGCGAGCAGGCGCGCCGCGTCCTCGCTCATCTTCTCCACGTCGCCGACCTCGGCCAGGCAGCCCGTGACGCCGTCGTCCACGACCTCCGGGACGCCGCCGACGCGCGAGGCGACGACGGGCACCTCGCACGCGAGCGCTTCGAGCGCCGCGAGCCCGAACGACTCCTGCTCCGACGGCAGGAGGAGGACGTCCGCGACC
>DASVQJ010000153.1:0-33393 GCA_036389235.1 Pyrinomonadaceae bacterium
GCTCGACCTTCCCGCCGCGCTTTTTCTCCGTCGTTTTCATGAGAATGATTGTAGCACGAAAACGGCGAGAATGAAACACCGTTTCACGGGTGACACAAAAATAATTTCGCGTGCGCGTCGGGGAAGAGCCCTCCGGCGACCCCGGCTTGACCATTGTCGGAGCGGTTCACTAGGATGAGTTCATATGAGTACGGAGCAGAGGGGATCGGCGGTGGCCGAGCCGCCGGCCGAGGGCGAGCCGGTTCGGGCGGGCGGGAAGGACGGCGCCGCGACGGCGTCGGGCGCGAAAGAGGCCGCGCACAAGAAGCACGGGCCGCCGCACGGCGTCGTCCGCGAGTACTTCGAGTCGCTGGTCGTGACGGCCGTGATGGCGCTCTTCGGCATGACCTTCGTCGTGCAGGCCGTCAAGGTGCCGACGGGCTCGATGCAGAACACGATCCTCATCGGCGACCACCTGCTCGTCAACAAGTTCATCTTCGCGCCCGGCCCCATCCTCCCGTTCCTGCCGCAGCGCGAGATACAGCGCGGCGACATCATTGTCTTCAAGTATCCGGGCAAGTACCCCTCGGAGCAGTTCCAGAAGAAGCACGTCAGCGACACCGTCCCCTTCAAGACGAACTACGTCAAGCGCGTCATCGGCCTGCCGGGCGACCGCGTCGAGGTGCGCGACACGCGGGTCTTCATCAACGGCCAGCCGCTCGAAGAGCAGATCGTCCCGGCGCACAACCCGCCGCCGAACAACCCGGACACGGAGGAGGACGAGAACGGCGCGCCGCTCAGGCTCGAAGACGCTGGGCGGCCGGCCCCGCCGGCCGACGCCGCCTACAGCGTCTACGTCGAGGCGCAGCTCCACCCGGCGTCGAGGCGCGTGACCGAAGGCGAGAAGTTCGACGTGCCCGAGGGGCACTACTTCGTCATGGGCGACAACCGCGACAACAGCCAGGACAGCCGCTTCTGGGGCTACGTCCCGCGCAGCGCCATCATCGGCCGCGCGATGTTCGTCTACTGGTCTTTCGACGAGAGCGCTCCGCGCAGCGACGCCCCGGCCCCCGTCAACTACGTCCTCGACTTCATCAACAACACGCGCTGGGGTCGGACGGGCACCCTCGTCAAATAGACACGGTCCGCCGACGGCCAAAGTAAAGAGGCGGGCCCCGCGGCCCGCCTCTTGTCGTCGGCGCGTCTTGTGAACCCGCTACGGCGAGACGCGTATGTCGCCGGCCGTGTTATCCGCGTCCACGAAGTCGTAGGTGGCGGCGGGGAAGGTCTGCCCGTGGAGGGTCTCGTCGCGCGGCATCTCGTAGCCCACGTCGTCGCGCCGCTCGGCGTCGGTCGCCCACCACCTCAGCCCGACGCCCGGGTCTTCCTTCCACTCGGCGTCCGAGGGCACCCAGGTTCTATCAATCGGCCTGTAGACGCCCCAGGTCAGGCTGTCCGGCACGCGCGTGTTGTCGCCGTTGTCCACGAACGTGAAGACCACGCGCTGCCCGATGAACGACTGGTCGCTGGCGCTGCGGATGACGGCGCCCAGGACGGCCTTGTTCTCGACCACGACCAGGCTGTCCACGTCGGCCTTGAAGTTGTAGCCCACCAGCCTGCCCTTCTCGCCGGTGCCGTCCACATCCTGGATCGTGATGACGGCCTCGTCGGTCATGGCGATGTAGCCGGTCGCGGTGCCGTCGTCCCTCCCGGTCGCGTCGAACTCGACGTACTTCAGGTACTTTTCGCCCGTCAGCGTGAACTGGTAGCTGCCGGCGGCGGCGGAGGCGCG
Source organism: Pyrinomonadaceae bacterium (assembly GCA_036389235.1). Lineage (GTDB taxonomy): Bacteria > Acidobacteriota > Blastocatellia > Pyrinomonadales > Pyrinomonadaceae > QHXN01. The sequence continues at coordinate 1,772 of DASVQJ010000153.1, forward strand.
GGCCGTCTGCGCCGAGGCGAAGGTCAACAGGGCCAGCGCCAGTAGCGAGGGAACGCGTAAAGTTCTCATCGAAAAACTCCTTCTTCTTTCAGACGACAATTTTCGAGAATGGAGGCCCGGCGGGGCCCCCTTTTTTAAGTTTCGACCTCGACCCCGCCGCGCCCCGGAGGGGCGGCACGCGGCGGTCGGGATGGCTTGGTAAAGGTTGGCTCAGGGGGTTCACGTTGAAATGAGCGTCCGGCGAAGGCGTCGAGGCCCGGCCGGGAGGGGGCTTCCGGCAGCGCGTTCCCGGCCCGCGGGCGACGACGTATGGGGAACAAGACTCACAAAAAAAACTCCTTCTCTCGTGACCGGAGGTGCGGAGAGGAGGGTTAAGCGCCGCGTACTTTACTCCGAAATTACTCCGGCGTCCAGTCCGCGGCGCTGCCGTCTCTAAGGCGCGGGTACGATACACGGCGCGGGCGGGAAAATCTTTAGGGTTTTCTGATTTACTTCTGAAAAAGTTCTGAAGGCGCGCCGCGCCGCGGTTTAAAGCGCGCCGCCGGCATCTCCTTGTGGACAACTCTTGAAGAAATCGTGACGGTTTCGCCTTCGGGCGCGGTAAAACTGCGTCCACACATTCGGGGGCGGAGGAGGGTTAAGGCATGTTCAAGTCAATGAGCCTCGGCGGCCTAAGCTGGAAGGAGCTGGGGAAGCGCGTCTACGCGGAGGTGATGGACGACGACGTGCTCGGGCGCTCGGCGCAGCTCTCCTACTACTTCCTGCTGGCGCTCTTCCCGGCGCTGCTCTTCCTGACGTCGCTGCTCGGTTACCTCGCGGGCGAGAACGGCCAGCTCCGGCAGCAGCTCTTCAACTACCTGGCAGCGGTGCTGCCGGGCGAGGCGTCGAAGCTCGTGGCCGAGACCGTGTCGGACGTGACGCAGTCGAGCGGCGGCGGCAAGCTCTCGTTCGGCATCCTGGCGACGTTCTGGGCGGCGTCGAACGGCATGGGCGCCATCAGCGAGTCTTTGAACGCGGCCTACGACCTGAAGGAGACGCGGCCGTGGTGGAAGGTGCGCCTGACGGCCGTGGGGCTGACGCTGGCCCTGACGCTCCTCATCGTGACGGCGCTCGTGCTCGTGCTCTACGGCGGCGACATCGCCGACGCCGTCTCCATCAAGATCGGCCTGGGCTCGGCGTTCGCGACCGCGTGGAAGGTCTTGCAGTGGCCGCTCGTGCTCATCTTCGTGCTGGTGGCCTTCGCGCTCATCTACTACTTCGGGCCGGACTCGCACCAGCAGGACTGGAAGTGGATCACGCCGGGCGCCGTCGTCGGCGTCGCGCTCTGGCTGCTCATCTCTTTCGCCTTCAAGGCGTACCTCAGCTACTTCAACTCCTACAGCGCGACCTACGGCTCGCTGGGCGCGGTCATCATCCTGATGCTCTGGTTCTACTTCACGGGCACGGCCATCCTCGTGGGCGGGGAGATTAATTCCGAGATCGAGAACGAGCTGGCGAAGCAGGGCGCGCCCGACGCCAAGGAGAAGGGCGAGAAGGCCCCCGGCCAGCAGGAGCGGGGCGGGGCGGCGCGCGTGACGGAAGGTCGCCGCGGCGAGGCGCGCGCCGTCGAGGGGGGGCGAACCGCGCCCACCCCGTCGGCGGCCGAAGAGCGCCCGCGCGTCCGCGCCGCCCGCGGCCGCGTCACGCGCGTCCGCGCCGACGACGAAGGCTTCAGCCTCGGCAAGGTCGCGGTCGTCGCCGCCGCCTGGGCGCTGTCGAAAGTCGGCATCCGCACGACCGACAAGTCAAACCGCTAGCGAATGCGGATCATGTTTTTCGTTAGTTGAGTCTGAAGTAAAGGGCGGTTCACCACAGAGGCACAGAGTACACGGAGGGGGCACGGAGGGTTGAATCCCTCTGTGCAACCTCCGAGCACTCTGTGCCTCTGTGGTTATCCGCCCTTCACTCCACGCCCAAGAAGCGAGAGAACCCGCAACTCTAAAGCTCCGCCGTCGCGGCGAGGAGGAGGATGATCTTCTGGATGCCTTTGTAGAGCGGCTCGATCTCGCAGTTCTCGGTGAGCGCGTGCGAGTTGCTGCAAGGGCCGGCGCCGGTCGAGATGGCGGGGATGCCCGCGAGCAGCGCCACGTTGCCGTTGTTCGAGCCCGAGAGCGTGATCGACGGCTTGAAGCCCATCGCGTAGTGCACGGCCTCGGCCGTCTTCACCAGCGCGGACTCGCGGTGGCCCGGTATCTGCGCCGCGGGCGTCGAAGAGATCAGCTCCGTCCGCGCCGTCATCCGCTCGCGCTCGGCCTCCTCCTTCACGATGGCCGCGATCTTCTTCTCCAGATCGGCGATGACCTCGTTGCTCGTCGAGCGCAAATCCACCGTGAACCAGGCGTCGGCGGCCTTCGCGTTGACCACCTCCGAGCCGCCGAGCATGCCGATGTTGAGGTTGGCGGGGACGCCCTGCGGGAGCTGTAGCTGGTAGATGCGCTCGATGGCGCGCGCCATCGGCAGCGTCGCCGAGTAGGGCGGCGTCGCGGAGCGCGTGTGGCCGCCCGGGCCGACGAAGTGGTGCCTGTACCAGTTGATGCCGATGCCGCCGTAGGTGAAGCCCTCGTAGCCGCCGTCGAGCGCGATGTAACGGTCGATGCGCCCCCTGTTCGCCTTGACGAACTCCTCGACGCCGCGGAAGCTCGTCTCCTCCTCGACGGTGAAGAGGAAGATGATGTCGCCCTTCGTCTTCAACCCGGCGGCGTCGAGCGCGCGCGCGGCGGCGAGCATCGCCTCGACGTTGCGCGTGTCGTCGCCGACGCCGGGCGCGTAGATTTTCCCGTCGCGCACCTCCGCCTTGATCTGCAAGCCCTCCTGGAAGACCGTGTCCATGTGCGCGTCGATGACGACGGTGGGGCCGCCGCCCGTGCCTTTGCGCGTGGCGACGACGTTGCCGGCCGGGTCGCGGCTCACCTGAAGCGACTTGTAGCCGCGCAGCAGATTCTCGATGAAGGCGGCGCGCTCGGACTCCTTGCCCGAGGGCGCGTTGATCTCCGTGATGGCGATCCACTCTTTGAGGATGCCGTCGCGGTGGCGCTCCACGTCGGCGAAGGCGGCGCGCACGTCGGCGCGCGCGAGCAGGGCCTTGACGCGGTCGTCGTAGGGCTGACCCGCGCCGTTCTGCCCGGCGCGCGCAGGGGCGGCGCCGGTCTGTGCGGGCGCGGCGGCGCCGCAGCAGAGCGCGACGCAGAGCGCGAGCAGGGAAGAGTTGAGCTGGTTCTTCGTCCTCATAAAATTTGACCGCGGCGGAGCTGTTTGATTTTGGGGGCGAGCATGTGGAAGGGGATGTGCTCGGCCTGCCGGCCGGTGCGGCGCAGCAGCTCGACCATGCGGAGCGCGCCGTCGGCGTTGCGCGTGTGGACGACGATGGTCGCGGCGGCGAGCCGCGCCGGGCTCTCGGCGAGCCAGCGCGCGACGGCGTAGCCGCTCCGCTCGTCGTCGAACCCCTCGGCGTAGTAGTGCTCGGGCAGGAGGTCGTGGTCGAGGAAGATCAGGTCGTAGTGGTTGGCCGAGAGCAGCTCGACGGCGCGCGCCGGGTCTGCGGCCACGTCGAGCAGCTCCCCCTTGAACTGCCTGGCGAACCACTCGTGGCGCAGCGTGTCGTCGTCGAGCAGGAAGACGCGCAAGGGGGGGCGGCCGTACGCCGCCCCCAGCCCGATCTTATTCAAAAGCCCCCGGATGATACTCATGCCCGGACGGAAATATATCATAAGCCCCGCGCCGGGACTTGAACGCGGGGGCCGAGTCGTGGCATGTTGCTTGTCGCCCGATGTTCACCGACTGATGGCAAAATGTCCCTACTGCGCCAGGCCCCTCCGGATGGGGGGGCTCAAGTGTCACGCCTGCCGCCGCTTCGTGCTGCGGCGTGCACACGTCGTCTTCCTCATACTGTTGGCGGTCGTGGCCGTCTTCGGCCTGCTCGAACTGATCGGCTACCTGACGCCGCCCCCCTTAAAAAAATAGTCCGACGCGGCCGCGCCGGGCGGAAAGGCCCCCGCAGATGAAGACGAGTACGCGACTGCCTGTCTTTATTCTCTCGCTCATGGCGTGCGCGCAGGCCGCGCCGCTCGCGCGGCAGAAGCCCGCGGGCGCCGCGCAGGGCGGCACGATTCTCTTCGCCGTCTCGAAGTACGAGGGGGGCGTGACGGCCGAGCCGGTCGTCATCTACCGCGGCGGCGAGTACGTCGTCCCGCCCGTCGACGACGAGGCCGGGACGAAATCTTTCACGCGCGCCTACTTCCCCGCGGGCCGGAAGTACCGCATCATCTCGGGCGGGGGCGAGGCGGGCACGCTGACCGTGAACAAGGCGCTGGAGCAGGGCTGCGTCGGGCTGGTCGCGGAGGCCGCGGCCGACACGCAGGCGCGGCTCGGCGGGCGCGTGAAGGCGCTCGCCACAGACTCGCAGACGCTCGGCCGCGGCGCCGCCTCGCGCCGCGCGCCGGCCGACGCCGAGCGCGCGCGGGCCGTCGAGCTGGCGCGCGCGGCCTACGCGAAGAACGGGGTCGGCGCCGCGCTCGCGGCGAAGTTGGAGGTCGTGAACCTGACGGCGACCGACCTCGACCGCGACGGACGCTCCGAGCTGGTCGGCAGCTTCCTCGCCAAGAGGGAGGGGGCGGCGCCCGAGAGCTACACGCTCTTCCTCATCATGGAGCCGGCCGAAGGCGGCTTCAAGACGGCCTGGGAGTGGTTCCACAAGGGCTACGAGGAGGGCTACGAAGACCGACACTTCGTCGATCAGGTGGACCTGGACGGCGACGGCGTGGGCGAGGTCATCGCCGAAGGCACCTACTACGAGAGCAACGACTACGTGATCTATAAGAGGCAGCAGGGGCGCTGGCGCCCCGTCTACAAGGGCGGCGGCGGGGGCTGCTGAGGCCGCGAACGTTTTTCCACAGTGTGGAAAATCTCGAACGCGTAAGAGCGTCTTGCAAACGAAACTCGGAGTGCTATAATCCGCGCGACCTCAGCCGCGAGGTGCGAAAATTTCTTGCCCGGAGAGCGGCCGCGCAAGCGCCTGCTATCCACCGCGCGGCCCGAGAATCAGGAAAGCACATTCAGTCTCCCGGATGCCTTCGGACAACCGCAAAAAGTTCCCGACCCTCTTCCCCGTCCCGGAAACGGAGGCGGACGCCGACACCCCTCCCCGGGAGGAGTCGAAGCCGGCGCGCAGGAAGAAGGCCGAGTCCACCGCGGTCTGCCAGCGCTGCTTCGGCACGGGCATGGAAGTTATCCCGGGCCGGGGCGCGCGCCGCTGCGAGTGCCGCACGCAGGACACGCGCGGCAAGCTGCTTGAGCAGGCGCGCATCCCGCGCCGCTACCGCGAGCCCGCGCCGCCGCGCCGCGAAGCCTGCACGCTCCAGAACTACTACCCCGCGCCCAACAACGGCTCGCAGCTCAAAGCCTTCAACTACGCTTTCAGGTTGGTGCGGGAGTACCCGGCGGTCGAGCGCGGCCTGCTCCTGATGGGGCCGGTCGGGGTGGGCAAGACGCACCTCGCCGTCGCCATCCTCCACGGGCTGATCGAGAAGGGCGTGCCGTGTCTCTTCTACGAGTTCGGCGCGCTCCTCAAAGAGATACAGGACTCGTACAACAAGGTCTCGAACACGTCGGAGATGAGCGTGCTCTCGCCGGTCTACCAGGCCGAGGTCTTGGTGCTCGACGAGCTGGGCGCGTCGAAGCCGACCGACTGGGTGCGCGACACGATGATGCAGATCATCGGCAAGCGCTACAACGACAAGAAGCTCACCATCTTCACCACCAACTACATGGACGCGCGCCGCGCCCCCTCCGAGGAGACCCTCGAAGACCGCGTCGGCGTCCGCCTCCGCTCCCGCCTCTACGAGATGTGCCGCACCGTCGAGCTCGACGGCGACGACTACCGCAGACAGCTCGACGCCGCCAAAGTCTAGCCCCCTTCCGCGAGCACCGGTCACCAATCGCGCGGCGCCTGACGTATGAAACTTCTCCCGAGTGCCTTGCGCCTGCTCGCGCTGACCTGCCTCCTCAGTTGCGGGGCGGCACGCCACGAGCCCGCCGCGCCGGGGCCGAAGCAGGGCGATATGCCGAAGCTGGGCGACGTACCCAAGCAGGGCGGCGAACCGAAGCAGAGTGACGGGCCGAAGCAGAGTGACCGTTGGCGCCTGTATGTCCCGCCTGATAAAAGCTTCTCGGTGGAGTTGCCGTGCGACGCGGAGCGGACGAACGTGTCGGCGACCTCCCGCCCCATCTACGAGTACGGCTGCATGGGGGACGAAGCCTCCGGCCTCATCTTCTTCAACGTCGAAGTCTTGAACCTGTCGGACGCGGAGAGGGCGAAGATGCGCGACCCCGCCGCGTTCGAGCGCAGCGTCAGGGACTCTTTCACCCCGAACCACCGTATCTTGAAACTGACCACTCTCGACGTCGCGGGCGGGGTCGGGCGGGAGGTCTTCGTCTCTAACACGGAGGACGACATGGATAACATGAGGGGGCGCGTCATCATCTTCGGGGGACGGCGTTACGACGTCGCCTTCGGGGCGACCGCCGCGGACGACTTGCAGTCCGCGGCGGCGGAGCGCTTCTTCGCCACGTTCAAGCCGCTGGAATGAGGGCGAGGCAAAGAGGGCGTCGGAAGAAAGTCCGTCACGTTTCGGAACATAAGCGCGCGTCGTATCAGATGAAAGCCGCTTTGGGTCGCGGGTATTTGCCATTCGGCCCCGGTCGTATATCATCAGGGTGCCCCGACCTCACTCCGGGAAGCGCGCGTTCCTTCCGCAGTTGAAAGTCTTGGGCCGTTCGATGAAACCCTCCGGGCACTTATCACCACTTCTGTTCGCGTTGGCGGGGTGCGTGTTGTTCTTCTGCACGCACCCGGCCGCCGACGTCTTCGCGCAGGAGGTGCCGCCGCCGAACTTCAAGGTCGCCTTCATCGGCGACCAGGGGCTCGGGCCGAACGCCGTGGCGGTGCTGAACCTCATCAAGGTCGAGGGCGCGCAGGCCGTCATGCACTCGGGCGACCTCGACTACGCGGACAACCCCGCCGCGTGGGAGGCGCAGATCAACGGCGTCCTCGGGGCCGACTTCCCCTACTTCGTCTCCATCGGGAACCACGACGAGCTGAAGTGGGCCGCCGCCGGCGGCTATCAGCAACTCGTCGAGGGCAGGTTCACGCGGCTCGGCATCGGCTGGGTCGGGAGGCTCGGGGTGCGTTCGTCCTTCCACTACAAGGGGGTCTTCTTCGTGCTCACCGCCCCCGGGATTACGGGCGGCTTCGACGACGGAGCCGGCGACCTCTACGTCAGGGATCAGCTCGCCGCCGACAACTCCGTCTGGAGCGTCTGTAGCTGGCACAAGAATCAACGCCTGATGCAGGTGGGCGGCAAGCTGGACGAGACGGGCTGGGGCGTGTACGAGGAGGCGCGGAAGGGCGGCGCCATCATCGCCACCGCGCACGAGCACTCCTACAGCCGCACGCACCTGCTCGGCGGCATGTCGAGCCAGACGGTCGCGAGCACGTCCAACACCCTGAGCCTCACGAAGGGGAAGAGCTTCGCCTTCGTCTCCGGCCTCGGCGGGCACAGCGTCCGCGCGCAGTCGGTCGGGGGGAGTTGGTGGGCGAGCGCTTACGCCTCGACCTGCCTCGCCGGCGAACAGTACTGCCAGCCGAACGCCGCGCCCGGCGCGCTCTTCGGCGTCTTCAACGTGGACGGGCAGCCGAACAAGGCGCTCTTCTACTTCAAAGACATCAACGGCAAGGTCGTGGACAGCTTCGTCGTCTACAGCAACGTCGAGGCGCCGCAGGTCAGCGCCGTCACGCCCGCGGCGGTCGACGCGGGCGGCGGCGGCTTCGCGCTGACGGTCGACGGCGCGAATTTCGTCAACGGCTCTGTCGTGCGCTGGAACGGCGCGGGGCGGCCGACGACTTTCGTCTCGGCGACGCGACTGACGGCCGACATCCCCGCCGCGGACATCGCCGCGGAGGGCGCCGCGCAGGTGACGGTCGCCAACCCCGCACCGGACGGCGGCACGTCCAACGCCCTGACCGTCCAGATAGGGCCTGCGCCCCCGCGGCTCCTCACGGAGGAGGGCACGGGGAGGGCCGTCGCCCTCAACTCGGTGACCCGCGTGAGGGAGCCTTTCGAGTTGACGACGCCCTACAACCTCAGCCCCGACACGCGCACGCGCGTCCTGCTCTTCGCGGCCGGCGTCGACCCGACGGCCGTCGGGAACACCTCCCTCGTCACCGCGCAGGCCGAAGACGCGCAGAACAAGACTTACCCTCTGGCCGTCGAGTTCGTCGGGACGGTGCCCGGGCAGGACTGGCTGACGCAGGTCGTCGTCGTCCTGCCCGCCGAACTCACGAACGCCGGCGAGGTGCGCGTCCAGCTCAGCGTGCGCGGCAAGGGCAGCAACAAGGCGCCCCTCAGCCTCGGCCCGTCACCTTGAAGGCGCGCGGGCTCAGGCTTTGGTTGTACTGTCGAAGCTGACGCCCCGTAGATTTCAGTCAGAGGCAGTTCGCAGCCGAGTGAGCCCAGCGTCAGGGTCGCTTCCATCTCGTTGGCCTCGGTGTGAATCCACGCCCCGTCGTCCTGCTTAAACAGGCGCGTGACGTGCGGCCGGTGCTGCGCGACGAGCAGGTACTCACGCAGCGTCGGGATTGATTTGTAGTGGGTGAATTTCTCGCCGCGGTCGTAAGCCTCGGTCGAGGGGGATAGCACTTCGACGATCAACTGCGGATTGACCAGGGCGTCAACCCCGCCAATCTCTTCAAACGTTGCCTCGCCGCATAGCGCCGAAACGTCTGCGTAGCGGTACGGCGGCGCGGTCGGTACTTTGATTCTTATATTGGAGGTGAAGGCTTCACAGCCGCGCGATTCGATTCGATTGGTAAGGTGAACCAGCATATTTCGGATGACGCGCTCGTGCGCGGAACTCCCCCCACTCATGCAGAAGACTTCGCCGTCCCAGAACTCAAGGCGCTCTTCCGAAGTCCTGTCCAGCTCCAGATACTCTTCCAGCGTGTAGCGTCGCTCGGGGTTCGCTGCCATGTTGGTGTTCCTTTCCACGGCGCCCTTAAGGTACGCCGACTGCTCGCGGTTTTCAAACGTCGCGGCGTGCGTGTCGGCGCGCGTCCGGCGGGTTCGTGGCGGGTCGGCGGGGCGTGTATAATGCCCCAAATTTGCGCGCAAAGGAAAGCACTTTCGCCGGAGGCGGCAGGCCCGAGTCACAGATGCCCAGACGCACAGACATCCGCAAAATCTTAATCATCGGCTCCGGCCCCATCGTCATCGGGCAGGCGTGCGAGTTCGACTACTCGGGGACGCAGGCGTGCAAGGCGCTGCGCGCCGAAGGGTTCGAGGTCGTGCTCGTCAACTCGAACCCGGCCACCATCATGACCGACCCCGAGACGGCCGACCGCACCTACGTCGAGCCGCTGACGGTCGAGTCCGTCACCGCCGTCATCCGCCGCGAGCGCCCCGACGCGCTGCTGCCCACGGTCGGCGGCCAGACCGCGCTCAACCTCGCGATGGCGCTCGACGAAGCGGGCGTGCTCGCGGAGTTCGGCGTCGAGATGATCGGCGCCAAGCGCGAGGCCATCCGCGTCGCCGAAGACCGCGAGCTGTTCAAGCGGGCGATGGAGGAGGAGGGCCTGCCCATGCCCCGCGGCGGCTTCGCGCACACCTGGGCCGAGGCCGAGCAGATCGTCGAGGAGACCGGCTACCCGGCCATCATCCGCCCCAGCTTCACGCTCGGCGGCACGGGCGGCGGCACCGCCTACAACCCCGAAGAGTTCGAGGAGATCGTGCGCGGCGGGCTCGCCGCCTCGCCCGTCAGCCAGGTGCTGATCGAAGAGTCGATCCTCGGCTGGAAGGAGTTCGAGCTGGAGGTGATGCGCGACCTCGCCGACAACGTCGTCATCATCTGCTCCATCGAGAACTTCGACCCGATGGGCGTCCACACCGGCGACTCCATCACGGTCGCGCCCGCCCAGACCTTGACGGACGTGGAGTACCAGCGCCTGCGCGACATGTCCATCCGCGTCATCCGCAAGGTCGGCGTCGAGACCGGCGGCTCCAACATACAGTTCGCCGTCAACCCCGAGGACGGCGACGTGCGCGTCATCGAGATGAACCCGCGCGTCTCGCGCTCGTCGGCCCTGGCGTCGAAGGCGACCGGCTTCCCCATCGCGAAGATCGCGGCCAAGCTCGCCGTCGGCTACACGCTCGACGAGATCAGGAACGACATCACGAAGAAGACGCCCGCCTCGTTCGAGCCGACCATCGACTACGTCGTCGCGAAGATTCCGAAGTGGAACTTTGAAAAATTCCGCGACACCGAGGACGTGCTCGGCACGCAGATGAAGTCGGTCGGCGAGGTGATGGCCATCGGCCGCACGTTCAAGGAGGCGCTCTTCAAGGGGCTGCGCTCGCTCGAAGCGGTCAAGCCCCTGCGCCTGCGCGACGTGCCCGCCGACGAGTTGCAGCGCAAGCTCGCGCGCCCCAACTCGCAGCGCTTCTCCTACGTCACCTACGCGCTCCGGCAGGGCGTGCCGATTCAGGAAATCTACCGCCTCTCGCGCATCGACCCGTGGTTCCTCGAACAGCTCAACCAGGTGATGGAGATTCAGAAGGGCGTCGAGGGGCGCAGGCTCGAAGAGATTCCCGAAGAGACCTTGAGGGAGTTCAAGGAGGTCGGGCTCTCCGACCGCCGCCTCGCCTACCTGACCGGCCGGACGGAGCTCGAAGTCAGGGCGCACCGCAAGCGGCTCGGGCTCACGCCCGTCTACAAGCGCGTGGACACGTGCGGCGCGGAGTTCGAGTCGTACACGCCTTACCTCTACTCGACTTACGAGGAGGAGGACGAGTCGGCGCCCACCGACCGCCGCAAGATCATGATCCTGGGTTCGGGGCCGAACCGCATCGGGCAGGGCATCGAGTTCGACTACTGCTGCTGCCACGCCTCCTTCGCGCTGCGCGCCGCGGGCTTCGAGACCATCATGGTCAACTGCAACCCCGAGACGGTCTCGACCGACTACGACACTTCGGACCGCCTCTACTTCGAGCCTCTGACGTTCGAGGACGTGATGAACATCGTGGACGTCGAGAAGCCCGAAGGCATCATCGTCCAGTTCGGCGGCCAGACGCCCTTGAACCTGGCCGTGCGCCTCTCGGAGGCGGGCGCGCCCATCATCGGCACCTCGCCCGACTCCATCGACCTCGCCGAAGACCGCAAGCGCTTCGGCGCGCTCTTGAATAAGCTGGGCATCCCGCAGCCGGAGAACGGCACGGCCACCTCCTTCGAGGAGGCGAAGGACTGCGCCGAGCGCATCGGCTACCCCGTCATGGTGCGCCCCTCGTTCGTCCTCGGCGGCCGCGCGATGGCGATTGTCTACGACGAGCGGAGCCTCGACGAGTACATGCGCACGGCCGTGGACGCCTCGCCCGAGAAGCCCGTGCTCATCGACAAGTTCCTGGAGCGCGCCGCCGAGTTCGACGTGGACGCGCTCGCGGACGAGAGCGCCTGCGTCGTCGCCGGCATGCAGGAGCACATCGAGGAGGCGGGGATACACTCCGGCGACTCCTCCTCCGTGCTCCCGCCCTTCAAGATCGCGGAGGAGCACCTCGACACGATGCGCCACTACACGCGCACGCTCGCGCGCGAGCTGAAGGTGCGCGGCCTCATCAACATCCAGTTCGCGATCAAGGACGACCGCGTCTACGTGCTCGAAGTGAACCCGCGCGCGTCGCGCACCGTGCCCTTCGTGGCGAAGGCGACGGGCGTGCCGCTGGCGCGCATCGCGGCGCTCGTGATGGCGGGCCGGCCGCTCGCCTCCTTCGGGCTCCCCGAAGACCTGACGGGGAGGCTCGACCGCTTCTACATCAAGTCGCCGGTCTTCCCGTTCAAGAAGTTCCCGGGCGTCGACCCCGTCCTCAGTCCGGAGATGCACTCGACCGGCGAGGTGATGGGGGTGGGGCGCACCTTCGGCGAGGCGTACGCGAAGGCGATGACGGGCGCGGGGCTTGAGCTGCCGACCGAAGGCACGGCCTTCATCAGCGTCAACGACGTGGACAAGGGGCTGTCCGCGCTGCTCGCGCGCAGGCTCACGCGGCTCGGCTTCAAGCTGATGGCGTCGGTCGGGACGGCCGCGCGCCTGCGCGAAGTCGGCCTGGACGCCGAGACGGTCTTCAAGGTCAACGAGGGGCGGCCGAACATCGCCGACAAAATACGGCTCGGCGAGATCGCGCTCGTCATCAACACGCCGCTGGGCCGCGCCTCGCACTACGACGAGCGGGCCATCCGCCGGGCCGCGCTCCAGTTCAACGTCCCCTGCGTCACGACCATGACCGGAGCGCAGGCCATCGTCGAGGCCATCGCCTCGCGCAAGGAGACGGACGCCTTCCAGGTCTACTCACTCCAGGAGTTGCACGCGCAGGCCCTCACCGCCGGCTGAAAGATAGACAGGTCAGAACCGCCCGCCGTCTTCGGGGCCTCTGAGCTTTTTCCGAAAGGGTTGTGAGAGCGACCGGAGCGCGAGACTGATGTCCACGGACGCGGGCGGTCACACGTACACCTTCGGCCCCTTCGTGTTGGACACGCGCGAGGGGGCTCTGCTGCGCGAGGGGCGCCCTGTGCAACTCACGCCGAAGGCGTTCGAGACGCTCGTCGCGCTCATCGAGCGGAGCGGCCACTGCATCGGCAAGGAGGAGCTGATGCGGCGCGTCTGGCCCGACAGCTTCGTCGAGGAGAACAACCTCTCGCAGAACATCTCGCAACTCCGCCGCGCCCTCCAGGCCGAAGGCCCCGACCCCTTCAACTACATCGAAACCGTCCCGCGCCGCGGCTACCGCTTCAAAGCCCCCGTCGTGGTGCGGGACGCCGCCCCGGCCCTGACAGGGGACGACGGGGGGAGGGGGGTGAACGTCCTGCCTTCGGGCCGGGTCGAAGTGTTCGCGCGCGCCGCGGAGCTGGAAGGGCAGGGCGCGGACGAGTTCCCGCCGGAGCTGATGCGCGTGCCCGAGACGCGCTACGCGCTGAGCGGCGACGTGAACATCGCCTACCAGACGCTCGGCGACGCGCCGCTCGACCTCGTCTTCGTCATGGGCTGGGTCTCGCACCTCGAATACTTCTGGCGCGAGCCGTCGGTCGCGCGCTTCCTGCGGCGGCTCGCCACCTTCTCGCGCCTCATCCTCTTCGACAAGCGCGGGACGGGGCTCTCCGACCGCGTCCCCCTCGACCAACTGCCCACGCTCGAACAGCGCATGGACGACGTGCGCGCCGTGCTCGAAGCCGTAGGCTCCGAGCGCGCCGCCATCATCGGCATCTCGGAGGGCGGGCCGCTCTCGGCGCTCTTCGCCGCGACCTACCCGGAGCGCACGAGCGCGCTCGTCATGATCGGCACCTACGCCAAGCGCGTGCGCGACGAGGATTACCCGTGGGCGCCGACCTGGGACGACCGCGGCGAGTTCCTGCGCGAGATGCGGGACAGGTGGGGCGGCCCCGTCGGCATCGAGGAGCGCGCGCCCTCGAAGGCGAACGACCCCGCCTTCCGCGAGTGGTGGGCCGAGTACCTGCGGATGGGCGCGAGCCCCGGCGCGGCCGTCGCGCTCACGAGGATGAACGCCGAGGTGGACGTGCGCCACGTGCTCCCGACGGTGCGCGTGCCGACGCTCGTCATCCACAACCGCGGCGACCTCTGCCTCAAGGTCGAGGAGGGCCGCTACGTCGCCTCGCGCATCCCCGGCGCGCGCTTCGTCGAGCTGCCCGGCCGCGACCACCTGCCCTTCTTCGAAGACCAGGAGACGATACTCAGCGAGATCGAAGAGTTCCTCACCGGCGCGCGCCACGTGCGCGAGCCCGACCGCGTCCTCTCCACGCTGCTCTTCGTCGACATCGTGAACCGCGACGCGCGCGGCGGGGCGCGCTGGCGCGACCTCGTGTCGCGCTTCCGCGCGCACGTCTCGAAGGAGATCAAGTGGTTCCGCGGCCGCGAGGTGGACGTGGAAGGCGCCGGGCCGCTCGCCGCCTTCGACGGCCCCGCGCGCGCCATCCGCTGCGCCTGCGCCGTCAAAGAGTACGCCGCGCGGCTCGACATAGAGGTGCGCGCGGGGCTCCACACGGGCGAGTGCGACCTGCTGGAGGGCGGGGGCGTCGGCGGACTCGCCGTCGAGATAGGTCGGGCCGTGCGCGAGCGCGCGGGGGCGGGCGAGGTGCTCGTCTCGCACACGGTCAAAGACCTCGTCGCCGGCTCCGGCATCACCTTCGAGGAGCGCGGCGCGCACGCCTTCCCGGGCCTGCCCGGCGACTGGCGCCTCTTCCGCGTCGAGCGCGGCGCGTGCGGGTGAAGCGGGGCGTTATACCTCTTAACTTGGGCGTGATGTGGAGGGCGGATAACCACAGAGGCACAGAGGACTCAGAGGTTGCACGGAGGGTTGAACTCTGTGCATCCTCCGTGCCCTCTGTGCCTCCGCGGTTAACCGCCCCCACTCTAAAACTCGGGATTGAGATAAAAGGCAGGACGATTATGACTGTCGAGATTCGCGCGGCCGTGTTGACGGTGAGCGACCGCAGCGCGCGCGGCGAGCGGGGGGACGAGTCGGGGCCTGTGCTGGCCGAATTACTGCGCGAGGCGGGCGCGACGGTCGTCGCGCGGGAGGTCGTTTCGGACGAGTTAGAGCTACTCACAGAGAAGCTGCGCACGCTCTCCGACCGCGAGGAGATCAACCTCGTCGTGACGACCGGCGGCACCGGCCTCTCGCCCCGTGACAACACGCCCGAGGCCACGCGCGCCGTCGTCGAAAGGGAGGTGCCCGGCATCGCCGAGGCGATGCGCGCCGGGACCCTCGGACAGACCCCGACGGCCATGCTCTCCCGCGCCGTCTGCGGCACGCGCTCCGGCGCCCTCCTCGTCAACCTCCCCGGCTCGCCGAAAGGGGTGCGCGAATGCTTCGCCGTCATCCGCCCCGTCCTCGCCCACGCCGTCGCGCAGCTCGCCGGACGAGATCATGAAAAACAGTAGACAGTAGTCAGTAGTCAGTAGTCAGTAGGAAAGAGGGGCGGCGCGCTCGGTTCATAATCCGGGCGCGCCGCTTCGTCTTCCTACTGACTACTGACTACTGTCTACTCCCCTCAGAAAGCTTTTGACAACGTAAGAGGCGCGGCCTAGAATCCGCACAGTTCTTCACGCCGCCGCACGAGCGCACCAACCGAAGGCGAGACGAGAGATGCTGAGCGCTTTCCTACTGCAAGCGAACCCCGCCGCCGCGGCCGACGCCGCGGGCGGGCCGTTGACGGCCTACTGGCCCGTGATGATCTTCCTCGCGGTGGCGGCGGTCTTCCCCGTGCTGCCCGTGGTGCTCGGCCGCTTCGTCCGCCCGAACATCTACGGCAAGGCGAAGATGCGCCCCTACGAGTGCGGCATCGACCCCGTGACCGAGGCGCACGACCGCTTCACCGTGCGCTACTACATCGTGGCGATGCTCTTCCTCGTCTTCGACGTGGAGACGATCTTCCTGCTGCCCTGGGCCATCATCTTCATGGGCGACGAGTTCTCCTTCACCAAGTTCGCGCTCCTGGAGATGTTCGTCTTCATCGGCATCCTCGTCGTCGGCTACTACTACGCCTGGCGCAAGGGCGCGCTCGAATGGGCGTGAGATGGTTTTTAGTTTTCAGTTCTCAGCAAGACCAGGCTGCCGACTGAAGACTGAAGACTGAAGACTGAAAACTGATTATGGCTGAGCATCAAGAAGGCATCGTCCTGACGACCGTCGATTCGATCTTCAACGCGCTGCGGCGGAACCTGGCCGCGCCGGTGATGGGGGCGAAGCCCGTGCGGGGCCTCGTCAACTGGGGGCGCAAGTCGGCGCTGTGGCCGATGACGTTCGGGCTCGCGTGCTGCGCCATCGAGATGATCGCGGCCGGCTCTTCGCGCTTCGACATCGACCGCTTCGGCGCGGGCGTCTTCCGGCCCTCGCCCCGCCAGAGCGACCTCATCATCGTCGCCGGCACGGTGACGCTGAAGATGGGGCCGGTCGTGCGGAGGGTTTACGACCAGATGCCCGAGCCGAAGTGGGCCATCGCGATGGGCGCCTGCGCCTCGACGGGCGGGCCGTTCGACTCCTACTCGACCATGCAGGGCGTCGACCGCGTCATCCCCGTGGACGTCTACATCCCGGGCTGCCCGCCGCGCCCCGAGGCGCTCCTCTACGGCCTCATGTGCCTCCAGGAGATCATCATGCGCGAGGCGCCCGCCGCCTACATCTTCGAGTCCGACGGCTCAGTCCACCGCCGCCGCGAACTCCCCGAAGGGGACGACTCGACGCTCGCCGAGATCGCCCCCCTCGACGCCGAAGCCGCCGAAGTCGTCGCCGAAGTCAGAGGTTGAGCGAGGAGTCCCGCGCATTCCCGGCGAAAGGCGAAGGCCGCAACCACGCGTGGTTGCGGCCTTCGCCTTTCGCCGCCGGCCGTCTTTCGGCCCCGCGTCACTTGCCGGGCTTCCTGAACTTCGACTCGTCAACGGGGACGTTGAATTTGACCTCCACGAACCGGAGCACGGCGGTCTGACTCGGCGAGACCTGGCGGTAGATCATCGGCATCATCAGGCCGTTCACGTCGGCGTAGCCCTCGGCGAAGAGCGTGAGGGGGAAGGCGACGCCCTGCTGCCGGCCGCTCTCGTACATGATGTCCCAGCGCATCATCAGCCCCGTCTGCTTGTCGAAATAGAGCGTCTCCGTCTTCCCCACGGTCGGGGTCGCTTCGACGGCGTAGGCGTCGCGGCCTTCGACCTTCTCGACGCCCCGCACGGCGGACTTGGGGTAGAGCTCCTTGAAGCGTTTGATGTCGGCGACGAACCCCAGCTCGGTCGAGCGCTTTTTGAAGGCGAGCTGCCAGCCGCCCATCTCCATCACGCCCTGCGAGGTCTTCGTCCACCCCACCGTCCCGTCGAAGCCCTCCTCCTGCTTGAAGACCTTCGGGACGTTGATGCTCATGTATATCTTGTCGGGCGGCTTGTAGTACTGCTCGAAGACGCCGCTGAAAGTTTTGCCGGCCGCCGTGAACTCGTACGTGCCCTTCACGACCAGCGACGTGAACTTCTGCACCGCCTCCGCTCCGCCGACGGCCTTGATGCTCGTCTCGATGACCTCGTCGGCCGAGGGCAGCGTGCCGGCGGCGGGGGCGGCGGGCTGCGCGCGGCGGCGCGCCAGGGCGGAGAAGGCGCCCTCCGGGTACTTTTCGAGGTACGCGCGGAAGTCGGCCGGGTCTTTGCTGTCCTTGACGGACTCCCAGAAGCTCACCTCCAGCGACGAGGGGTCGGCCGGGCCGGGGGCGGGCGCGCCGGACGCCGCGGCCAGAGCCAGCACCAGCCCGTCGGCCTTGTACCCCTCGACGACGGCGAACGGCTGCTGCAACTTGCCGGAGCCGAGGTCTATGCCGACGCGCTTCGGGACGACCGTCTGGACGTAGTCCACGAGCCGTGCGAGCGTGATCTCGCCGCGCTCGTTGGCGGCCCCGCCCTTCAGCCCCTCGACCAGCGCCCAGGTGAAGTAACCCTGCTTCTTCTCGCTGTACTCGTAGGCGCGGTGGCCGACGGCGGTCGCGTAGAGCGTGGCGAACGCCTGCACCTCGCGGTTGCGCACGTCGAAGCTGAAGCCGCGCGTGTAGGCTTCGGTGAGCGGGTTCGGCGCGTCGGCGCGTCCGCCGGGGTCGTTGCGGCAGGCGTCGAGCAGCACCAACACCTGGCCGACGCCCGTCGCCCTGATGCGCTCGTGCATGCGCGAAACGCTGACGGCCGTCTCCTCAAGGAATGTCACGTCGTCCGTGATCTGCGCGTCCGACGGCAGGAGGTAGGCGTAGCCGCCGCGCTCCATCCCGTGGCCGGAGAAGGAGACGAGGAGCAGCCCGTCCTTCGGCACGACCGAGGCGAGGTTGGAGAGCCTGCGGAGGATGTTCACGCGCGTCGGCTGCCGCTCCTCGGGCTGGTCGGTGGTCATGAGGACGACCTGGTCGGCGGGGAAGCCGGCGTAACGCTTAAGCGCGTCGGCCAGCACGCGGGCGTCGTTGGCCGCGCCGCGCAGCGCGCCGATCTGGCTGTCCTTGTAATCGTCCACGCCGATGACGAGCGCCCACCTCTTGGCGCCCGACGGCAGTTGCGCGATGTCGCCGGCCCGGCCGACTTTGACGCCCTTCTGCGGCGCGGCGGGCGGGCGGCCCTGACCCGGCACGCGCGCGGGGAGTGAGAGCGGCAGCAGCGCGCAGGCCAGCGCGAGGGCGGCGCGGGTGTTGGCGCGTGAGAGGACTGTTTTCATATTACACCGTGGCGAGAAGTGAACTCGTGAGATGCTGACGAGGAGGGAACGCCCCAACTCCGAAGTGACGAGCGAGCGGCAAAGTATCCCTAACCGCGGCGAATGTCAACCGTTTCGCCCCGCATCGCGGGGGAGCCGCCCCGCGCACCCTCGGCCTTACAGCCCCGCGAGGTGGCGCGTGTCGTTGAGGGCTTTGATGCGGACGAGGCCGCCGTGCTCGACGGAGAAGCGCGCGACGCCGCAGTTGGAGGTGGAGAGCCAGACGGGTTTGAGGTGCGGCGCGTCGAGGGCGCCCATCAGGTGGAGCGCGAGGATGCAGATGGTGCCGGTGTGCGAGAAGAGGGCGACGGTGCCGCCGCGGTGTCGTTCGACGGCGCGGTCGAGTTCGGCCGCGGCGCGGTCGAGGAGTTGCCGGTAGCTCTCGCCGCCCGCGAGCACGTGCTCGAAGTCGCGGCGCAGCAGCGCGGCGTACTCTTCGGGGTGCGCGGCCGCCGCCTCCTCGAAGGTGAGCCCCTCCATCAGCCCGACGCTGCGCTCGCGCAGGGCGGGCGTCTTCGTGATTTCCAGACCGGCCGCGCGCGCCAAAGGCTCGGCCGTCTGCACGGCGCGCAGCAGGTCGCTCGAATAGAGGGCCGTCACGCGCTCCTTCGCCAGCGCGCGCGCCGTCGCCTCGGCCTGCCTGTGCCCCAGCTCGCTCAGGGGCGTCGGCGAGTGCCCGCCGAAGCGGCGCTCGGCGTTGCCCTGCGACTGGCCGTGCCGGATGAGAAGAACGCGCGTCGTCTCGCTCACGCTCATTTCCGGCGGGGCCTCGCGCGGGGGAGGCTCGACTCGTCGACCGGCATCCCGGACATCCTGGCGATGAACTGCATGTACTCGGCGATGGGCGGGAGGCCGAGCTTGCGGCGGCGCCCGTCGAGGCGGGCCGGGGCCTGCGTCGGCTTGAGCGCGAGCTTGCCGCCGACGTAGTCGAAGTTGGTGCCGTAGAGCTGAAGTTTGCCCTCGTTGCCGAGCACGTCGTCGACGAGCATCGCGTAGTCGTCGGGCGGAATCTCCCGGCGGCGTGCCGCGCGCTCGACGTGAGGCAGCGCGCGCTTCTGGAGTTCGAGCGAGGGGCTGTGCACGAGCATCGTGACGAAGGCGCGCGTCGCGTTGAGGCCGACCATTCGGACGCCGGGGAAGCCGTACCGGTCGAGGATTTCCGACAGGCGTTTGGTGTCAGCCTCGGCGCGCTCCCGCATCGCGCGGTCTTCGGCCTCGGTCGGCCTCCTTGCTTCGCTTTGGAAAGCGCGCACGGCCTGGTCTTCCTTGAGCATTCGGAAGAGCTCGCGCCTCAGCTCCTCGTTCCGCACGGGGCCGGGGTACTCCGTCCAGCGGGACAGGCGGCGCATCTCGCTGCTCTCCTCCTCCTGCGCGCGCGCGGCGTGGGCGGGCCACGCGAGCGCGGCGAGGATGAGCAGGGCGCGGAGGGCTGTCTGCTTCATGTCGGGGTCGGCCTAGGCGGCGACCGTCTCGGCCTTGAGCTTCTCGGCCTGGTAGTGTGCGACGAGGGCGTTGATGAACTCGTCGAGGGCGCCCTCCATGACGAGGTCGAGCTGGTGGATGGTGAGGCCGATGCGGTGGTCGCTGACGCGGTTCTCCTTGAAGTTGTAGGTGCGAATCTTCTCGGAGCGGTCGCCGGAGCCGACCATCGAGCGGCGCTCCGAAGCCTGCGCCTCGTGCTGCTTCTGCTCCTCCAACTCTTGCAGGCGCGCGCGCAGAACCCTCATCGCCTTCTCGCGGTTCTTGATCTGCGACTTCTCGTCCTGCATCGAGACGACGACGCCCGTCGGCATGTGCGTGATGCGCACGGCCGAGTAGGTCGTGTTGACACTCTGCCCGCCGGGGCCGGATGAGCAGAAGGTGTCGATGCGGAGGTCGTTCTGGTTGATCTTGACGTCCACCTCCTCGGCCTCGGGCAGCACGGCGACGGTGACGGCGGAGGTGTGGATGCGCCCCGAAGTCTCGGTCTGCGGCACGCGCTGGACGCGGTGGACGCCCGACTCGTGCTTGAGCTTCGAGTAGACCCTGTCGCCGGAGATTTCGGCGATGGCCTCCTTGAGGCCGCCGATGCCCGACTCGGAGGCGTCGAGTATCTCCATCTTCCAGCCCTGGCGCTCGGCGTAGCGGCCGTACATGCGGAGCATCTCGGCGGCGAAGAGCGTCGCCTCGTCGCCGCCCGTGCCGGCGCGGATTTCGAGGATGACGTTCTTCTCGTCGTTCGGGTCGCGCGGGAGCAGCAGGACGCGCAGGTCTTCCTCGACCTTCTCAAGGCGTTCCTCCAGCGTCGCCGCCTCGGCGCGCGCCATCTCGCGCATCTCCTCGTCGTCCGCCGAGTCGTACAGCTCCCGGGCGTCGGAGAGCTCCGACCTGAGCTGCTTCAGCTCGCGGTACTTCGTGACGACCTCGCCCAGGGAGCGGTGCTGCTTGTTGAGCTTCGCGTAGTTCGCGGGGTCGGAGTAGACCTCGGGCGACGAAAGCTCTTCGGTCAGGGCCTCGTAGCGCGCTTCTATCTGTTCGAGTTTGTCTAGCATGGCTGTTTACGATAAGGGCGCGGGCGCGGGCTCCGCGGGCTGCGGCTCAAGCTTCAAAGATTCCTTGAGCGCGACGATGGCGACTTCGAGCTGCCGGTCGTCCGGCTCTTTGGTCGTGATGTTCTGGAGCCAGACGCCGGGGAGCGTGATGAGCTTGAAGACGAAGCCGCCCTCCTTCTTCGCGGAGAGCCGGATGATCTCGTAGCTCAGGCCGGCGACGACGGGGATGAACGCGACGCGCACGGCGATGTTGTAGGCGAACGAGCTGAAGGAGACGACCGAGAAGAGCACGATGGAGACGAGCATGACGACCATCAGGAAGCTCGTCCCGCAGCGCGGGTGCTGGCGCGGCTGGACGCGCGCGTTCTCGACCGAGAGGGGCAGCCCCGACTCCCAGTTGAAGACCGTCTTGTGCTCCGCCCCGTGGTACTCGAAGACGCGCCGGATGTCCTTCGAGAGCGAGAAGCTCGAAATCATCAGGATGAAGATCGCCATCCGGATGAGGCCGTCGATGAGGTTGAAGGCGACGTTCGGCTTCACAGGCTTCAGGTAGCCGCGGACGCCCTCGTACGTGCGCGTGTACCACGGCGCGCCGGCCGTCTGGGCGGCGGCGGCGGCCTGCGCGCCTTCGGTCCGGGCGGCGGCGTCCGCCGTCTGCGCCTGCTGCGCGGGGGCGGGCGCAGACGCCGCGCTCCGGTCGGCCCAGCCCATGCTGATGAAGAGCGCGTTGGTGAGCACGAGCGGCGCGACGACGAAGAGCAGCACGTTGAAGAGGAGCGCGAAGGCAATCGACCCGAAGGCCGCGGCCGAGCCCCGCTTCAACTCGTCCTCCGGCCGCTTCTTCGTCGGGATGGGGAAGAGGCCGGGGACGCCGCCGGTGATGCCGGCGAAGTCGCCCTCGCCCTCCACGACCGCGGGGGTCAGCACGACCTCTTTCGCCGTCTCCTCCTCCTCGACGAAGGCTTCGGCGGCCGAGTAGTTGAGCGCCTTGATGCCGAGCGCCATCGACTGCACGAGCACGGCCGCGCCGCGCAGCACCGGCAGCCGCAGCGCCGGGTACTTGTCGCTCCACTTCGGCAGGCTCGCGCCCGTGTGCGTGATGGTGCCGTCGGGGCGGCGCACCGCGATGGCGTACGCGGAGGGCGTGCGCATCATCACGCCCTCGATGACGGCCTGGCCGCCGACAATCAGGTCTTTTTCGCTGGCGCTCATGTTCACTCCGTGAAGTAAATGGTGAATAGTGAATCGTAAATGGGTGGTTGACGCCCGGCGCGAATCGCCTGTTAGTAAACTACCATTTACTATTAACCATTTACCATCCACCAAAGAAAGACGCCGACCTTCGGTGCGGCGCTTCTTTCGTCGCCCCTCGAAGGGCAGAAAGAGGTCGGCCGCGGGCGCGGAAGGTCGGCGTCCGGGTTCCGGGTAGCTAATACTGGCGGCGTCGGATGGGTGTCATAGACGCTGGCCGTGAAAGCTCACGCGTTGGCGGTTTCGGTCGTGGCCGCGGGCGCCTCGGTCTTCTTGCCGTAGCGCTTGTTGAAGCGGTCGACGCGGCCGGCCGTGTCGATGAGCTTCTGCTTGCCCGTGAAGAACGGGTGGCACTCCGAGCAGATTTCGAGGTTCAGGTCGCCCTTCTTCGTCGAGCGCGTCTGGAAGTTGCTGCCGCAGGCGCAGTGGACGGTGATCTCGTGGTAGTCGGGATGAATTCCTTGCTTCATTTCTCTTTCCTCTCAGATAGCTGGCCCCGGGCGGCCTCGAACAAAGCCCCATCTTACCGACGCTCGTCGCGCATCGTCAAGTTGTGCAAGGACTTGGATGCGCGAAGGGGCTCGCCGATTGCCCGCGCCCCGGGGGAGGGGCGGGGCGCCCGGCGGGGTCTGTTGACACGCGTCCGAACCGCGTGTTACAAACGCGCTGAACACACCTTTGAAGCTTTTCCGTTAGAGTAACTTGAAAGTCATACCAGCCGCACTCATGAGCGAGTAGGGACAAGAGTTGTTCCCCGACCTACGTCCTTACACGGGAGTCGAGCCTTTAGGACGCGATGACGGACGAACCCAAAAACCCTCCGGAATCCCCCGATACCTCACCGCCTGAAAGCGACGAAACAGGCCGCGCGGCAGATACATCCCCGACAGCGGAAGACGACGCGGGGGCGCTCCCGCCGCCGCCCGACGCGGACAAGCCCCGCCCGACGCCCGAGAGCCAGGCGGCTCTGACCGGCAAAGCGCCTTCGGGCAGTTCGACTTCAGGCACGACCGTCCCGGCCTCAACGGGCGAGACAGAAAAGACCCCCGTCCCTTCGCCCAGGCCCAAACCGCCGGCCGCACCCCCTTCAAACGAAACCCCCGAAGAGAAGAAGGCGCGGCTCGAACGCATCATCGCCGAGGCGAAGGCGAAGAAGGAGGCCGCCGCCGCCGCCGCCGCGCAGGCCGAGGGCGGCGCGACGCAAGCGGTTACGGGGGGAGGGGAAGCACCGCCGCCGGGCGGCAAGTCGCCCGAAGTCGGCGACCCTCTGAAGAGCCCTTCGCAGGCAGACCTCGAACGCGCCGCCAAGATTGCCGAAGCGAAGGCGCGCGCCGCCGCCGCGAAGGAGGCCGCGGCCGCGAAGTCGCCCGCCGCCGCGCCCGGCGCGGAGAAGCCGGCGGCCGCCAAACCCGCCGCGCCGGCCGCGGCGTCCGCGGCGGGGGCCGGCGTCCCGAAGCCGCCAGTCAAGAAGAAGGACGAAGGGCCGAAGCCCGTCGAGTCGCCCGACCACCCGCTCTTCAGGCGCCTGCGCGAGCGCTTCGGCGAATCGGTCGAAGGCGCCTTCACCTTCGTCAACCAGCTCTCGATTCACGTCAAGGCCGAAGCCATCGTCGAGGTGTGCAGGGCGCTGCGCGACGACGCCGAGACGCCCTTCGAATACCTCTCCGACCTGACCTGCGTCCACTGGCCCGACCGCGAAGAGGCCCCGTTCGAGGTCGTCTACAACCTCTACTCGATCTCGAAGAACGAGCGCGTGCGCCTGAAGGCCGCCGCGGGCGAGGCCGGCATCGACAGCGTGACCCCCGTCTGGCCCACGGCCAACTGGATGGAGCGCGAGGCGTACGACCTGTTCGGCCTCGGCTTCAACAACCACCCCGACCTCCGCCGCCTCCTGCTGCCGAAGGACTGGGACGGCCACCCGCTGAGGAAAGACTACCCCTTAGAGTTCATGGAGAACCGTTGGACGACGCGCCACCTGCCGGAGTTCACCGAAGTCCAGCGCGAGCAGTTGGCGCAGCGCCGCGCCTACGGCCTCGAAATCCTCCAGACGCCCGACGAGCGGCGCATCCGCGAAATCTTCCGCGACGGGCGCGACCCGCTGCCGAAGGAGCACAAGTAGAAGAGATGCACCCGAAAGACCTCGCCGCCAAGTACGAAGTGAAGGTCTTCGACAGCCCCTCGGCCGCCGAAGCCGCAGGCTTCCGGCTCGGCCAGCGCATGAGCCCGCGCAACGTCTGGAACCGCGACTCCGCCGCCTCCGCCATCCTCTTCGACCTGATCGGCAAAAGAAAAAGGGGCGAAGTCTCGGAGGTCGCCCTCGTGCTGGAGACGGCCAGCGTCGCGGGAGCGTTCAAGGAAGTAAATAGTGAACAGTAAATGGTGAATAGCTAAAACAGGTTCTTACCATTCACTATTTACCATTCGCCATCCACCAATTATGCACCAGGTAGAAGTCGCGACAACGCAGGAGACCTTACTCGACAACCCCGAGATGGTCTTGAACATGGGGCCGCAGCACCCCTCGACGCACGGGGTGCTGCGCGTCGTCCTGCGCCTCGACGGCGAGACCGTCATCGACCTCGACTGCGACATCGGCTTCCTCCACCGTGGGATGGAGAAGATCGCCGAGAACCGCCTCTACCCGATGATCGCGCCCTACTGGGACCGGCTCGACTACATCGCGGCGGTCTCGAACGGCCTCGTCTGGGTCGAGACGGTCGAGCAGATGATGGGCCTCGAAGTCCCGCCGCGGGCGCACTACATCCGCACCATCCTGACCGAGCTGAACCGCATCTCCTCGCACCTGCTCTGGCTCGCCACGCACGCGCTCGACATCGGCGCCTTCACCGTCCTCCTGCACGCGCTGCGCGAGCGCGAGGAGATTCTGAAGATTTTCGAGCAGCAGTTCGGCGCGCGCCTCACCTGCCACGCGTGGCGCATCGGCGGGATGCCGAACGACGCCTACGAAGGATTCACGGAGGACGTGCAGCAGTTCGTCGATAACTTCCCGGGCCGCATCGACCAGTACGAGACGCTGCTCTCGGAGAACCGCATCTGGCTCGGCCGCACGGTCGGCATCGGCGTCATCTCGGCCGAGGACGCCATCGCCATCGGCCTCTCCGGCCCGGCGCTGCGCGGCTCGGGCGTGGCGTGGGACATCCGCAAAAGCCGCCCTTACGCCGCCTACGGCGACCTCGACTTCGACGTGCCCGTCGGCGAGAACGGCGACACCTACGACCGCTACCTCGTCCGCCTCGAAGAGATGCGCCAGTCGCGCCGCATCGTCCAGCAGGCCCTCAAGCAGTTGCCCGACGGCCCCGTCAACGCCAAGATTCCGAAGGTCATCAAGCCCCCGGCCGGCGACTACTACCACTCCATCGAAGGCCCGAAGGGCGAGATCGGTTGTTACCTGGTCTCGGACGGCACGAGCCGCCCGTACCGCGTCCGCGTCCGCCCGCCGTGCCTCATCAACCTCCAGGCGCTGCGGCAGATGTGCGTCGGCCACCTCGTCGCCGACGTGGTCGCCATCATCGGCACGTTGGACATCGTGCTCGGGGAAATAGATCGTTAGTGAATAGTAAATGGTAAATGGTGAATAGATAAAAACCATTCACTATTTACTATTCGCCATTTACCGGCAATGAATGTCATTCGGCTGCCAGTCCAGAAGATGACGCGCGAGGCTTTCGCGCCGTACGGGGTCGTGCTCGACCGGCGCGGCTCCATCGACGTGGACATCGGGATGGGCGTGCCGAGCATCACGGGCGCGACGGCCGACCCGCGCCCCTTCAGGTTCGACTTCATGGCGCGCCACCGCCACACGATGCAGGTCTTCTCGCCGCTCGCGGGCTCGCAGGCCGTCGTCTGCGTGGCGCCGCCCAACGGCCTCGACGCGCCCGACGCCGACGGGGTCGTGGCCTTCCTCGTCGAGGGCCGGCTGCCTTACGCGTACTTCCGCGGCACCTGGCACACGCCGCCCTTCGCCACCGGCGAGTGGTACTCCTACCTCGTCGTCGACCGCAAGGGCACGCTCGACGAAGACCTTGAGTTGGTAGACATGAGGGCCGCCCGCGGCTGCACCTTCGAGATTGACCTGTGAGCCGGAAGCCGACCGCCGCAAGCCGAAAGCCATGTTCGCACTCTTCGCACCGCCCAACTTCCTGAACGACCTCCTGCTCAAGGTCTGCGACGACCAGGAGACGTTGAACTACGTCGTCTGGCCCTTCATCCAGATCGGCGCGGTCATCACGCTGGTCGCCGTGTGGGCGCTCTACGCGAGCTACCTGGAGCGGAAGATTTCCGCCTTCATGCAGGCGCGGCTCGGCCCGATGCGCGTGGGCAAGTGGGGCCTTTTGCAGCCCATCGCCGACGCCGTCAAGCTCCTCACCAAAGAAGACCTCGTGCCGGACAAGGCCGACCCGTACATCTTCCGCTACGCGCCGTACATCTCGGTCGCGGCGACGTTCATCACCTTCTCGGTCGTGCCGTTCGCGCCGGACTGGGGCGTGATTACGGACGTGAACATCGGGCTGCTCCTCGTCCTCTCGATCTCTTCGGTGGGCGTGCTCGCCCTCATCCTCGCCGGCTGGTCTTCGAACTCGAAGTACGCGCTGCTCGGGGGGCTGCGCTCGTCGGCGCAGATGGTCTCGTACGAGGTGTCGATGGGGCTCTCGCTCGTCGGCGCGCTGATGTTCGCGCGGACGCTCAGCCTGTCGGGCATCACGACGGCGCAGTCGTCAGACTCCGTCTGGTTCATCTTCTACCAGCCGCTCGCCTTCGTCATCTTCCTCGTCAGCGGCATCGCCGAGAACAACCGCGCGCCCTTCGACCTGCCCGAGGCCGAGTCGGAGCTGGTCGCGGGCTTCCACACCGAGTACTCGGGGATGCGCTGGTCGCTCTTCTTCATGGCCGAGTACGCGGCGATGGTGGTGGTGGCGGCCGTGGCGACGACCGTCTTCCTGGGCGGCTGGTACTTCCCCTTCGTGCTCCGCCTCGCGGGCGGCTACAACAACCTGTACGTCTTCCTGAGCCTCGTCGTCTTCGTCGTGAAGACGGCGCTGCTGCTCTACCTCTACTTCTGGCTGCGCTGGACGTTCCCGCGCTACCGCTACGACCAGCTGATGGACCTGGGCTGGAAGTGGATGATCCCGGCCTCGCTCGTCAACATCGTGTGGACGGGCGTGACCATCTTCGCCTTGCAGGCGCTCCACGCCTCGGGCGCGCTCAAGACGCTGGAGCCGGCGCGGCCGGGCCAGTCGCTGCTCGCGCGCGGGCTCAACCTGACGGGCGCGGGCAAGGGCGTCGGCGTCGCCTTCGGGCTGGCGGGGCTCTTCATCGCGGCGCTCTTCCTCGCCTACCTCAACCGACACTCGCGCGACTTCAACCTCAAGAAGCAGCGGCGGGAGATCAAGCTCGTGGACGTGCCGAAGGGCGCGCCCGCGGTCGCGACGACGGCCGCCGCGACGACCGAAGGGTGAAAGGAAGATGTTAGATGTCAGATGCCGGATGCTGGTTTAAGACAAGAATCCAGCCGTCTACTGTTACTAACATCTGACATCCGGCATCCAGCATCTGGAGTCTCTATGCCTTTAGTCAAAGTTCCGCGGCCGAAGTTGGGGGAGAGGCTGAAGCGCTTCTTCCTGGCCGACATGTTCAAGGGGATGTGGCTGACGCTGAAGTACAACGTCGGCGCGCTGACGGACAAGAACTCCGTCAGCGGCTTCGGCATCTACACCGAGCAGTACCCGTCGGTGCGGCCGCAGGTCGCGCCGCGCTTCCACGGCGCGCCGCGTCTGAACATGGACCCGGAGACGCACGAATCCTTGTGCATCGCCTGCAACCTCTGCGCGCTGGCCTGCCCCGAGGACTGCATCGACGTCATCGCGATGGACATCGAGATGACGGTCGGCGGCAAGCCGCGCAAGAAGAAGGTGCTCGACGAGTTCATCTTCGACACCTCGCGCTGCATGTTCTGTGCCCTCTGCCAGGAGGCGTGCCCCACGGCCTGCCTGGAGCTGACGCAGGAGTTCGAGCTCGCCACCTACTCGCGCGCCGGCTTCGTCTGGAACCGCGAGATGCTTGAGCAGGGGCGCGAGTCGAGGAAGTTTGAAGCCTGAAGCGGTTTTCAGTTTTCAGCTTTTAGTTTTCGGTCGGGGCCGGCAGCTACGCGGACGCTCCGACGGGAAACGACGGGCTGAAAACTGAAAACTGAAAACTGAAAACCATGGTCTTATCGGGCTGGGAAAGCGTCTTCTTCTGGGTCTTCGCGCTGGCGGCGCTGGTGGCGGGGCTGCTGACCGTGATGGCGCGCAACGCCGTGCACTCGGCGCTGTTCCTGATTTCGGCGCTCGTCTCGGTGGCGGCGCTCTTCGTGCTGCTCGGCGCGGAGTTCATCGCGGGCGTGCAGATTCTGGTCTACGTCGGCGGCGTGATGGTGCTGTTCCTGTTCGTCATCATGCTCGTCAACGTCTCGGCCGAGGAGCGCGGGGGCGAGGAGCTGTTCAACCGCACGGGCCAGGTGACGGCCGCCGTCTGCTTCGTCGCGCTCCTCGTGCTCGGGCTCTTCTACGCCATCAACCAGTCGGCCGGGCGGTTCGCCCCCGACCCGGAGGCGCAGGCCGTCTCGCGGCGCGAGGCGGAGGCCGCGCGCCTGCGCGACGCCGAGACGCGCGTCTCGAAGATTTCCGAGGACACGCAGCGCGTGGGCGCGAGCCTCTACCGCTACGGCGCGCTCCCGTTCGAGATCGCGAGCCTCCTGCTTCTGGTCGCCATCGTCGGCTCCGTCCTGCTCGCGCGCACGCCGAAGCAGGAGCTGGCCGCCGACGACATGGACCCGCAGGTCATCCCGGAGCTGGCGGCCGCGGGCGAGCTGACCCCGGCCGAGATCGAGGCCGCCTCGCGCGCGCACGCCGCCGAGGTCTGACGCTTCCGGAGTCGAGACTATGAACAGCCTATTCACACCGGCGCTCGCGCTCCTGCAGGGCGGCTTCTTCGACAACCTGAAGCAGAACGTGGAGCACCCCGACCTCTCGAAGTTCCTCATCATCGGGGCGCTGCTCTTCAGCATCGGCGTGGCCGGCGTGCTGACGCGCCGCAACATCATCGTCATCTTCATGTCGATTGAGCTGATATTGAACGCGGCGAACCTCAACTTCATCGCCTTCTCGCGCTACCTGCAAGAGACCGGCAACATGAACGCCGTCGCCGGCCAGGTCTTCACGGTCTTCATCATCGTCGTCGCCGCCGCCGAGGCGGCCATCGGCCTCGGCCTCGTCATCGCGCTCTACCGCAACCGCGAGACGATCTTCGTGGACAAGATTGACCTGCTGAAGTGGTAAATAGTGAATAGTAAATAGTGGGTAGAAAGAACGGCCGTCCCCATCCACTATTTACCATTCACCGTTCACTAAATCTTATGCATAGATACATCTGGCTCGTTCCGCTTCTGCCGCTGTTGGGCGCGGCCGTCAATGGGCTGCTGGGCCGGCGGTTCCGTTTTTCGGAGCGGCTGGTCGGCGCGGTCGGCGTCGGCTCGGTGGCGCTGGCGTTCCTCATCAGCCTCGCGGCGGTCGTCTCGTACGGCGCGGACGTGTGGCCGCGGCCTTACGTGACGAGCGAGGACGGCGCCTTCTCCTACACCTGGATTCCGGGCGGCGCGGTCGAGCTGACCGAGGGTCTCGGAGAGCGCGCGCGCATGGAAGGCGACCGGCTGGCCGACGAGGAGGCCGTGCGCAAGGCTCAGGCGGAGGGGAGGGGGCCGGGCGAGGCCGTGCTCGTCATGCGCCCGAACGTGCCTGAGAAGCGCGGCGTCGGCGCGGTGCTCGACGTGGAGTGGAGCTATCAGCTCGACGCGCTCTCTTCCGTCTTCATGCTCGTCATCACGGGCGTCGGGCTGTGCATCTTCGTCTTCGCGACCGGGTACATGCACGGCGACAAGGGGTTCTACCGCTTCTTCGCGTACCTCGGCCTCTTCATGTTCTCGATGCTCGTGCTGGTGATGGGCTCGAACTTCATGATGATGTTCGTCGGGTGGGAGGGCGTCGGGCTCTGCTCGTACCTGCTCATCGGCTACTACTTCGACCGGAAGGAGGCGGGCGACGCGTCGCGCAAGGCTTTCATCACGAACCGCATCGGCGACTTCGGCTTCGCGCTCGCCGTCTTCGGCGTCATCGCCACCTTCGGCACCACGCAGTACACCGCCGTCTTCGAGCAGGCGCGCGCGTTCCCCGTCGAGACGCTGGGCGGCGTCGTCACCTGGGGCGTCATGTCCTGGATCGCGCTCGGCCTCTTCGTCGGCGCGTGCGGCAAGTCGGCGCAGATACCGCTCTACGTCTGGCTGCCGGACGCGATGGCCGGGCCGACGCCGGTCTCCGCGCTCATCCACGCGGCGACGATGGTCACGGCCGGGCTCTACATGCTGACGCGCTGCAACGTCATCTTCCAGCACTCGCAGGCGATGATGACGGTCGTCGCGGTCGTCGGCGCCCTGACCGCACTCTTCGCGGCGACCATCGGCATCACGCAGAACGACATCAAGAAAGTCCTGGCCTACTCCACGGTCTCGCAGCTCGGCTTCATGTTCCTCGCCTGCGGCGTGGGCGCGTTCGTCGTCGGCATCTTCCACGTCATGACGCACGCCTTCTTCAAGGCGCTGATGTTCCTCGGCGCCGGCTCGGTCATCCACGCGATGCACCACGAGCAGGACATGCGGCGGATGGGCGGCCTGCGGAAGTACATGCCGAAGACCTACTGGACGTTCTTCGCGGGCTGGCTCGCCATCTGCGGCATCATCCCGTTCTCGGGCTTCTGGTCGAAGGACGAGATTCTCTGGAACGCGGCCTCGACCGACTACGTCCCTTCGGGCTGGCTGCTCTGGCTCATCGCCACCGTCGCCGCCACCTGCACGGCCTTCTACATGACGCGCCTGATGGCCCTGACCTTCTGGGGCAAGGAGCGCTTCCTCGAAGTGCCCGCGGGCGGGCAGGCCGACGAGGCGCACGCGCAGCGTTACGCCGAAGGCGAGACGACGCACAAGGCCGCGACGCCTTCCGTCGGAGACCGCCCGCACCACGGCCCCGAGGAGCGCGTCGGCGCGGCGCACGCGCTTGAGAGCGCGGACGCGGGCGAGCCCGAAGGCGTGGACGCGCACGGCCACGACGTGCACGACCGCCACGACCCCGGCGAGCCCTCCGGCCACGGGCACCACCCGCACGGCTCCGTCCTGCCGCACGAGTCGCCGCCGGCGATGTGGGTGCCGCTCGCCGTGCTCGCCGTGCTGGCGACCGTCGGCGGCTTCGTCGGCATCAGCCCCGCCTTCGCGGGCGGCGCGCACGTCGGCGGCCGTCTCAACATCGTCAACTGGCTCGACCCCATCATCTGGAACCCGGCGACCGGCCAGTTCGGCAAGCATTCGCCCGCGCAGACGGGCGCGCTACAGGCGCACGACAGGCAGGCCGCGGGCCACGAGGCGGCCCGGCAGGAGGGC
>DASVQJ010000154.1:0-24323 GCA_036389235.1 Pyrinomonadaceae bacterium
AGGCGGGCGGGGCGGGGCGCAGCCGGGCGTAAAATCGCGGGAAAATTCCGCGCGCTGCGCGCGCCGCCGGGCCTTCGAAGACATCTAATTCTGCGGAAATTCAGGCTAAACGGAGGGGTCGGGCCGGATGAACGTCACTCACCTGGGATGCGCCGCGTGCGGCGTGCGGTACGAGGCACGGCGGTTGCACAACCTCTGCACGGAGTGCGGCAAGCCGCTGCTGGTGCATTACGACCTGAAGGCCGCCGCGCGGACTCTCACGCGGGAGAGCCTGAAGGGTAGGAGGGCGGATTTATGGCGTTACGCGGAAGTGCTGCCCGTCGAGCGCGAAGAAAACATCGTCTCGCTCGGAGAAGGCTGGACGCCGCTGCTCAGGGCGGGGCGCCTGGGCGCGTCTCTGGGGATGCCGGACCTCTACGTCAAGGACGAGTCGCAGAACCCGACGCAGAGCTTCAAGGCGCGGGGGATGACGGCCGCCGTCTCGATGGCGAAGGAGTTGGGCGTGGAGAAGTTGGCCGTCCCTTCGGCCGGGAACGCCGCGGGCGCGCTCGCCGCCTACGCCGCGCGCGCAGGGCTCGAAGCGCACATCTTCATGCCGGACGACACGCCGCGCGCTAACGTCGTCGAGTGCGAACAGACGGGCGCGCGCGTCACGCTCATGCGAGGCTTGATAACCGACTGCGGCGCCGAGGTCGGCCGGCGCAAAGAGCGGGAGGGCTGGTTCGACGTTTCGACTTTGAAAGAGCCGTACCGCGTCGAGGGCAAGAAGACGCTCGGCTACGAGCTGGCCGAGCAGATGGGTTGGGAGCTGCCCGACGTCATCGTCTACCCGACGGGCGGCGGCACGGGGCTGGTCGGCATGTGGAAGGCTTTCGACGAGATGGAGGCGTTGGGCTGGGTCGGGAGTGAGAGGCCGCGGATGGTCTCGGTTCAGTCCGAAGGCTGCGCCCCGGTCGTCCGCGCGTTCGAGGAAGGGAAGCGCTTCGCGGACGAGTTCGAGAACGCCGCGACGGTCGCCTCCGGTTTGAGAGTGCCGAAGGCCGTCGGAGACTTCCTCATCCTCGACGCGCTGCGCGCCTCGAAGGGTGCGGCCGTGGCGGTGAGCGACGCGGAGCTGCTGGCGGCCGTCGGCGAGGTGGGGGCGGCCGAGGGGCTGTTCGTCGCGCCCGAAGGCGCGGCCTGCGTGCCCGCGCTGCGGAAGTTGATCGAACGCGGCGAGGTCAAGGGTGACGACCGCGTCGTGCTCTTCAACACGGGCGCGGGCGTGAAGTACCTGGAGAGTTTCGGGGGGAGTACGGCGTGAGCGGGCCATCAGGTCGGAACCGCCCGCGGTAGCGGGTGGGCCTTGATGATACGGCACCGGCGGATAGCAAAGGCCCGCCCGCTACCGCGGGCGGTACTGACCCGGTCGCAGTAGTGCCCGCTGGTTGGCGGGGGAAACTGTTTTTATGAACTTCAAGAGACTGTTAGCGACGATTTTGGCGACGGCGACGCTGGCGACGGCCGCGCCCGCGCAGGCTAAGAAGACGAAGGCGGCCGCCGCGGCGCCCGCGGGCGCCGCGGCCGAGAATACGGCGGCCGGCGCGTTCGACCGGAAGCGCTTCGACGCGCTGCGCGCCGAAGGGTTCGACGCGCTCTACAACCTCGACTACGAGGCCGCGCGCCGCCGCTTCCGCGACATCGCGACGGCCTTCCCCGAGCACCCGGCGGGCTACGAACTCCTCGCCGCGAGCCTCTGGCTGAAGACGCTTAACGAGTCGCGCCGCCTCCAGGCTTCGCTCTACAACAACGAGGGGTTCTACAAGGAGAAGGACGACAAGGTTGACCCGAAGGTGCAGGCCGAGTTCCGCGAGCTGACCCGCAAGACGAAGGAGCTGTGTGAGGCGCGGCTCAAGGCCGACCCGAAGGACGCGGACGCGCTCTACTACCTCGGCGCGGTCGAGGGCCTCAAGGCCGCGTGGGGCAGCATGGTCGAGCGCAGCTTCATGTCGGCCATGTCGAACGGCAAGGACTCGGTCAACCACCACCGCGACCTCATCAAGCTCGACCCCGGGTACATCGACGCGAAGGTGACCATCGGCATGTACGACTACGTCGTCGGGGCGCTGCCGCCGCTCGTCAAGCTGGGCGCGACCTTCATCGGCTACCGCGGCTCGAAGAAGCGGGGCATCGCCACGCTCGAAGAGGTGGCGCGCGAGGGGCGCTACGCGCGCGACGACGCGAAGACCATGCTCATCGCGCTCCTCAAGCGCGAGCGCCGTTACCGCGAGGCTTACAACTACGCCTCGGAGCTGGCGGCGAAGTACCCGCGCAACTACCTCCTGAAGATGGAGGCGGCCGACGCGCTCGTCTCGCAGGCCGAGGCCGAGCGGGCGACCAACCCCGAGGCGGCGAAGAAGACCGAGGCGGAGGCGTTCGCCGTCTTCGACTCGCTGCTCGCGCACGCCGGGGGGCCGAACGCGCCGCGCGTGCCGCTCGACCTCGTCCACTACAACTACGGCGACGCGCTGCTCGTGGCCGGCCAGGCCGAGCGCGCGGCGAAGGAGCTGGCGGCCGCGGCGGCGGTGCCGGGCGCCGAGGCTTCGATGGTGACGCGCGCCCGCCTGCGCCACGCGCAGGCGCTCGACCTCGCGGGCCGGCGCGAGGAGGCGGTCGCGCAGTACAAGGCCGTGCTCGCGCGCCCCAACGTCTACGACTCGCACGAGGACGCGAGGCGCGGCCTCAAGGAGCCCTACAAGCTCACGCACAAGGTCAGCGACAACGCCTCCGACGGCGAAACCTCCGACGCGAAGGCGCAGGAGACCAACGAATAATTCACACGGGCGGACAGGATGGACAGGATGAAGAATTTGAAATTTCAAATCTGAAATCTGAAATTGCTTTATCCTGTCCATCCTGTCCGCCCGTGTGAATTCACCCAAACGTTCAGCGGCCCGACGAACAAGGGAAGACTTTTATGAGCGAAGCGTGTCCGTCGCACGACCCGACGCCCCTTTTGACGGCGAGAGAGGGCGAAGAGCAGACGCGGCCGGCGCTGCGTGTCGTCAGGCCGCAGGAGCGCCCGCGCCGTCTGCTGCTGTGCCTGGACGGCGTGCCGTTCGAGGTCGTCCGGGAGGCGAAGTCGCGCGGGATGTTCGACGACTTCAACGAACCGGCGCGGCTGCTCTCGCCGTTCCCCACGCTGACGAACGTCGCGCTGGCCGAGATGCTCGGCGCGACGCCGCCCAACGGTTACGAGAGCCTCTACTTCGACCGCGAGGCCGGAGAGCTGCGCGGCGGCGTGCGCAAGTACATCGGCCGGCGCACGCCCGACAAGGTGCCCTCGTCTTACATGGACGAGCTGGACTACCAGGAGCCTCTGGCCTTCGAGTTCCTCATCTACGTCGCCACCGACGCGGTCTGGCGCGCGGACATGCGCCGCTTCCGCGAGCGCTTCCTCTCGGCGCCGCCCGCGCGCGACTTCTTCGGCTTCCTCAAGGCGACCGACGGGCTGCTGCACATCGGCGGCCCCGCGCGCCTCGCGACCGCGCTCCAGTCGCTCGACCAACTCCTGCGCGAGATACGCCGGGCGGCCGGCTCCGAGACCGAGGTCGTGCTCTTCTCCGACCACGGCATGAACCTCCTTGAGAACCGGCGGGTCAACCTACAGTCGCACCTCGCGCGCGACGGCTACGAGGTCGTGAGCCACATGCGTCGGCCGCGCGGCAAGCGGCGCGTGTCGGCGCCCGCCTTCGGCCTGTGCGGCTACGCGGCGCTCTACTGCGGCGAGGAGACCGACCGCGGCGAGCTGGCCGAATCCTTGCGCGAGCTGGAGGGCGTGGACTTCAGCGTCTACGTCGAGGGTGAGACGGCGGTGGTGAAGGGGGCGGCCGGTGGGGCGCGCATACACCGCGCGGAGCGGGGGGGCGAGACCTTCTACCGCTACGAGCGGTTGGACGGAGACCCTCTGGGGCTCGCGTCGGCGGTGCTCTCGCTCGGCGCCGAGGGGCGCTCCGACGAGGCGGGTTTCGCGCGCGACGCGGACTGGCTGGCGCGGACGTGGGGGCACGTGTACCCGGACGCTCTGGCGAACGTCTACGGCTCGGTCTTCACGCCGCGCGTG
Organism: Pyrinomonadaceae bacterium; assembly: GCA_036389235.1. Taxonomy (GTDB): domain Bacteria; phylum Acidobacteriota; class Blastocatellia; order Pyrinomonadales; family Pyrinomonadaceae; genus QHXN01. Next base: position 4,103 of record DASVQJ010000154.1, read on the forward strand.
CGCCACACGGCCGACGTGCTCGTCTCGCTGCGCGACGGCTACTACTACGGCGCCACCGCCTTCAGCCGCATGGTGCGGCTGCTCGCCACGCACGGCAACGCCCTGCGCTCCAGCTCGCACGCCTTCCTCATGAGCACGCACCGCACCTTCGACACGCACGTCCGCTCCACCGAGGCGCGGCCCGTCCTGCGCGGTTAACGTGTTGCCTCCCGCGTGCGTCTTAAGTGAATTGAGTTAACCACAGAGGCACAGAGGGCACGGAGGGGGCACAGAGACTTGTATACTCTGTGCCCCCTCCGTGCCCTCTGTGCCTCTGTGGTTAAACGCCCCCGCCCCACGCGCAAGGTCGCCGAAGAAGGCGCCCGACGAAATGGTGTCGGCGCTGCACCGTTTCGCATCCTGCGCCTTCAAGCCTCGACTCTCGCCGCGCGACAATCAAGAAAGAAAATGTGAATCCCTTCAACGGGCACGGGCCTTGCTCGACTGCGGCGCAGTAACAGCAGTCAGCGTCGCCCGCGTCGTAACTCTCTTGCCCCGGCCCGAAGCGGCCGTGAGAGACGGAAGGAGAACCCCCTTGAAGAGACTCGCACTCGCGCTCGCCCTCTCGGCCCTGCCCCTCGCCTTCGCCCTCCCCACGGCGCCGCAGACGCGGCCGCGCGTCGTCGGCCCCGGGGAGGCCGCCATCCCGGCCGGCGAAGAGGAGGTCGTGAAGACTGACGTTGACCTCGTCGTCCTCGACGCGCTCGTCCTCCAGAAGAGGACGGGGCGGGTGGTGGGCGACCTCAAGCGCGAGGACTTCACGCTCGCGGAGGACGGCGTGCCGCAGCAGATCACGCACTTCAGCCAGAACAGCCTGCCGCTCTCCGTCGTGCTCCTCATCGACCGCGGCGGCTGCCTCGACCCCTTCAGCGAATCCGTGAAGCGCGCGGCCTCCGAGGCGGTCGCGCGCCTCAAGCCCGCGGACGAGGTGGCCGTGATGGCCTACCACGACACGGTCGATCTGGTGGAGGAGTTCACGCGCGACCGCCGTGCGATTGCCGACGCGCTCGAACGCGTGCCGGGGCACGAGGAGCGGGCGCAGCACTGCCTCGACCGCGCCTTCTACGAGGCGGCGCGCTACATGGTGCGCGCCGGGAATCCGGTCGGCCGCCGCGTCATCGTCGTCATCACGGCCGTGACGAGCGCCTTCGCCTGCGCGGGCGGCCCGTCGGTCGGCGAGGCGAAGCGCGAGGTCTACGAGTCGGGCAGCGTCGTCTGCGGCCTCATCCCGCGCTCGCCCGAGCAGCGCGCCGAGAGCGGCATGTTCAGGGCCATGACCGGCATCGGCGGCGTCTTCGGGGTCAAGTCGCTCAACATCAAAGACCTCGCCGACGAGACCGGCGGCGAGGTGCTCGACGACAAGCCCGAGCACCTCGACCGCACCTTCGACACGCTCGTCGAACACCTACGCACGCGCTACCAGCTCGCCTACGTCCCCACCAACCGCAAGCACGACGGCGCCGTCCGCAAGCTCAAGCTCACCCTCAGGCCCGCGGCCGAGAAGCCCCACGGCAAGCTCGCCGTCAAGTCCCGCCGCTCTTACGTCGCGCCGAAGAGTTAAGGGGGTGTTGGGTGTTGGGTGTTGGGAAGAAGAGGCAGTCTTTACCCGGCACCCGACACCTCACACCTATCACCCTTTCTCTATCGTCCAGCGGAAGCCCGTGTTCGGCTTGGCGTTCGTCATCTGGGGGAAGTGTTCGGAGGCGTAGCGCCACCAGTGGGGGCGCGTGCCGTCGAGGTCGTCGAAGCCGTACTCTTCGGCGAGCGCCCAGGAGCTGTAGAGGCCGCCGGACTTCTCAAGCACCGAAGGGTCTGCGGCCAGCGCGGCGACGGCGCGGCCGACGAAGTAGGGCGACTCGGAGCCCGCGAAGCCCATGCCGCGCGCCTTGGTACTCTTCTCCGCGGCCTCGCGCCAGTTCTCCTCGGTCGCGCCGAAGTGTTCGAGCACCATCTCGGTGCGCATGAAGCCGGGCGTGACGTAGAGGGCGGCCACCTTGTGCGGGCGCAACTCCTCGGCCCAGGCGTAGGCGAGCCGCGCGGCCGTGACTTTGACGAGGTCGTAGATGAGGTTGCCGCGGTAGTAGAGCGCGTCGCCGTCGCCGATCTCGACGACGAGCCCGGACTTCCGCTTCACCATGAGCGGCGCGGCGTGGCGCGTCGTGATGAGGTGCGTGTCGATGCCCCGGCGGAGCGCGTCGAAGCCCCGTTCGAGCGAGAGTTTCCAGAAGGGCTTCCACTCGTGCTCGACGCCTTCGGAGATGTCGTTGACGAGCACGTCGAGCCGCCCCTGCTCCCTGCCGACGCGTTTGAAGAGCGCCTCGACCTGCCGCTCGTCGGAGTGGTCTGTGCGCGCCGCCACACCGACGCCGCCGCGCGCCGAGACCATCTCGGCCGTCTCCTCAATCGTCTCGGGCCGCCCCGCGAAGTACCCTTCCGTGTTCGGCTGCTCGCGCGAATTACGCCCCGAGCAGTAGACCACGGCCCCCGCCTCGCCCAGCATGCACGCGATGCCGCGCCCCGCCCCGCGCGTCGCCCCGGCGACGACCGCCACCTTCCCCTCAAGACTCTTCATCGTAACCTCCTTTGTGGTGATGAGTGATGAGTGATAAGTGATAAGAAAAAGCTTGTCTTAACTCTTATCACTTATCACTCATCACTTATCACTTGCTAAGATACGCGCGGGTTCCTGACACCCTCTGTCATATTCGGGGCGGCGTCTAAAAAACTTTTCGGCGGGAGGGGTGGCGATGCGTGCCGACCGGCTGCTTTCGATCATGCTGCTCTTGCAGATTTACCAGAGGCTGACCGCGGGCGAGCTGGCGCGGCGGCTGGAGGTGTCGGAGCGCACCATACACCGCGACATGGAGGCGCTCTCGACCGCGGGCGTGCCCGTCACAGCCTTACGCGGGGCGGGCGGCGGCTGGGCGCTCGTGGACGGCTACCGCACGAACCTGACGGGCCTGAACGCGGCGGAGGTGCAGACGCTCTTCTCGGGGCTGCCCGAGCGCCTGCTCGCAGACCTCGACATGGGGCGCGACTCGGACGCGGCGCACGTCAAGCTGCTCGCGGCGCTCCCACAGTCCGCGCGCGCCGACGCCGAGTACGCGAGGCGCCGCGTGCACGTGGACGTGGCCGGCTGGGGCGGCGCCGACGAAGGGGTGCCGCACCTGCACACGGTTCAGGAGGCGGTCTGGCGCGGGCGGAAACTCCTCTTCGCGTACGGGAGCGACCGCGGCGGGGCGGCGGAGCGCGCGGTCGACCCGCTCGGGCTGGTGGCGAAAGGCGGCGTGTGGTATCTGGTGGCGCGCGCGCCGGACGGCGAGGTGCGCAGCTACAGGGTCTCGCGCGTCGTCAGGGCGCGCGTGTCGGAGGAGCCGTGCGAGCGCCCCGAAGGGTTCGACCTCGCCGCGTTCTGGGCCGGCTCGGTCGCGCGCTTCAAGTCGCACGCCCCGAGCTTCCGCGCGACCTTCCGCGCGCACAAGTCCGTGCTCCACCTGATGCCTTACGCGGGGCGCTTCTCGCGCGTCGAGTCGCTGGGCGAGGCGGACGCCGAGGGCTGGGCGACGGTGCGCATGCGCTTCCAGTTCGAGGAGGACGCCTGCGGACTGGCGCTCGGCTTCGGCACGAGGGTCGAGGCGTTAGAGCCCGACGGCCTGCGCGAGAAGATAGTCAGGATGGCCGAAGGGGTCGTCGCTTTCTACAAAGGACGGACGGCACATGGTTGAAGACGTGAGCGGCGGCGGGCCGGCGGCCGTCGAGACCGCGGGGCTGGTGCGCAGGTTCGGGGACTTCACGGCCGTCGACCGGATAGACCTGCGCGTCGAGCGCGGCTCGTTCTTCGGCTTCCTCGGGCCGAACGGGGCGGGGAAGTCCACGACGATCAAGATGCTGACGGGCCTGCTCGCGCCGAGCGCGGGGCGCGCGCGGGTGCTGGGCCGTGACATCGCGGCCGAGCCCATGGAGGTGAAGCGCCGCATCGGCGTCGTGCCCGAAGACCTCAACCTGTTCGAGCGCCTGACGGGCGCCGAGATGCTCTCGTTCACGGGGCGCATGTACGGGCTCGGGCGCGCGGACATCGGCGCGCGCTCGCGCGAGCTGCTGGAGCTGATGGGGCTGGACGCGGAGCCGCGGAGGCTGGTCGTCGAGTACTCGCACGGGATGAAGAAGAAGCTGGCGCTCGCGTGCGCGCTCATCCACCGCCCCGAGATGCTCTTCCTCGACGAGCCGTTCGAGGGCGTGGACGCCGTCGCCTCGCGCACGCTCAAAGACCTGCTCTCGCGCCTCACCGCGCGCGGCCTGACCGTCTTCCTCACCTCGCACGTCCTTGAGATAGTCGAGCGGCTCTGCACCGACATCGCCATCATCAGCGGCGGCCGGCTCGTCGCCTCCGGCCCGCTCGAAGAGCTGCGGCGCGGCATCAGCGTCGAAGGCGCGGCGGAATCGGAGGCGCTCTCGCTCGAAGACTACTTCATCAGCGTCGTCGGCGGGACGCGCGACGCGGGCGAAGGCGCGCTCGGCTGGCTGGGGTGAGGGACGGTAGACAGTAGTCAGTAGGAATTCAGGGGCCGCCGGCCGAAAGGCTTTGGCCCTGACTCGGGAATGAAAGAAGGCAGCCGATAGCGTTAAGCTTCTCGGCTGCCTTCTTTCTACTGACTACCGACTACTGTCTACTGTCTTCTTACGGGAGCGCTTCGACGATGATGTAGAAGCGGAAGGTGCCGGTCTGCTGGATGCCGAGCACGAACCGGAGGTTGATGCTCGCGCCGCTCGCCAGTTGCGACCCCAGCGAGATGGTGCCGGCCGAGAACGTCGAGTTGAACCCGCCGCCGTTGGGCTGCGCGGGCGGCGTCTCCAGCGTCGTCGGCTTGACCGTCACCGTGCACAGCGGCGACCCCGCCCCGGAGGCCGTGCAGGTCGCCGGGTCGTTGATCTGGCTGATGCTCTCGTCCCCCGTCGAGGTGACCGCGCGCAGGTCGGCCGTCCCCGCCGGGCTGGGGTAGGTCGTCAGCTCGATGATGCGGAACCGCAGGCGGTTGATGGGGTTCGCCGTGGTGTTCGTCACCCTCCGGCGGATGATGAGCGTGCCGAAGGTCGAGGTCGCGGCCGGGCCGGGGCCGAGCGTGCGCTCGCGGTTCGGCACGGCCGAGGCCGGCTTCGTCGAGTCGAGCAGCGCGAAGCCGATGGCGCCCGTGTTGTCGCGCCGGATGGGGCTCGCAAGGTTCTCCGGCCCCGGCGCCCCGAGCTTCTGCGTCCCGCTCATGTCGGGCGCCGTGTCGGCGTACTGGAAGTCCGCCGAGTTGGCGTTCGAGTCCTTCGGGTTGCCGCCGGCCAGGCAGCCCGTGCCGCCGACGAAGTCGCACATCTTGCGGAAGAACGTGTGCTCCTTCGCCGAGCCCACCTGCGCCGGGAGCGTCGAGCCCTCGCGCAGCAGGTTGCAGGCCCCGCCGGTGTTGAGGCCGAAGCCGACGGCGTCGAGCCGGTTCACCGACGAGATGGCGACCACGTCGGCCGTCGAGAAGACGCCCACGTTGTTGTCGCTCCCGAGGTCGGTCGTGAACGCCGGCCCGTCGCCCGCGGCCGCGCCCGTCCCGCCGTAGTTGGCGAGCGAGTAGGCCGTGCCGACCTTCAGGTAGTGCCCGCGCGGCGGGATGACCGTCCCCTCGGGGATGGTGGCGATGAGCACCGGCGTCGCGTCGCAGCCGGTGCCCATCCTGAAGATGCCGTAGCCGGTGTCGTCGGCCGAGTTCACCGTGTGCGGCGAGTCGCTGTTGTTGTAAACCTCGACGAAGTCGTTGTTCGGGCTGCCGGGGCCGGAAGTCCTCAACTCGGAGATGAGGATCGTGCCCGGCGTGTTGGCCGTGATGGTGCCGGTGGCCTGGCTGTCGATGATCGTCCCGCTCGTGGTGCCCGTCAGGTTGACGAGCAGCGTCTCGCCGTCGTCCGCCACGTCGTCCGAACAGATGGGGACGTTGATCGTCTTGACCTGCTGGCCCGCCGTAAAGCTGACCGTGCCGCTGGTGGCCGTGTAGTCGGCGCCGGGGTCGCCGCAACTGCCGGCGGTCGCGGTGCCGTTGGCCGTCGTGAAGGTCACATCGACGGCGCCGCTTGCGGGCTGCGACAGCGCCACGGTGAACGTCATGTCGGTCGTGTTGGGCGCGACCGGCTCGGCCACCTGCGCGTCGTTGATGCTGATCTTGAGGCTGTTGACCGGCGTCAGCGTCTTGTCGTTGGGCGCGGCCGTGTCCGGGTCGTCCGTCTTCACGGGGGAGAAGTTCGTGCCGGTGACATCCCCCTGGTTCTCGATGTTCGCGGGGCCGCTGTACGGGTTGGCGATGGTCACCTGGAAGGTGATCGTCACCGAGTCGTTCGCGGGCAGCGTGCCGATGTTGACCGAGACGGTCTCGCCGGCGGCGTCCGGGCGCGGGGCGGTCAGGACGGGCGCGCTCACCTTACGGCGCTGGGCCACGGGCTCGGGCGCGGGCTGGGGCGCGGGGTTGAGCGGGGCCGAGGTGTCGGCCGCCGCGAAGCGGAAGGTCCCGCCGCCGTCGCGCTTCGCCGCCAGCTTCAGCGCCTTCGGCGCGGGCGCGGCCGCCCGCGGCGCGGCGACCTTCGGGGCCGACGCCTTCGGGGCCGGCGCGGCGCGCGGCGCTACGAGCGGGCTCGCGGTGACGCCGGCGCCCGCGGAGGAGGCCGTGTCGACGGGAACCTTGGCGCGCGGGCCGGCGGGGGCCTGCCCGAATCCGCTGTCGGGGAACAGGGGCGCGGGCGGCGGCGTGGAGCAGGCGACGCCGAAGGACGGCGTGCCCGCGCCGATGGTGACGGTCGCGCCGCCGTTGGCCGCGGATAGCGCCGCGGCGCTGGCCTGCTCGATGTTGAGCGAGCCGTTCTGCTCGAAGAGCGAGATGACGCCCGCGGCGCCGCCGGCGAGCGTGTTCCCGTTGGCGTCAACGCACCCCGTCGGGTTGACGACGGGCTGGCCCTCGTTCTCGTTCGTCTCCAGGCGCATCTCGGAGTGCCCGGACGTGAAGGTGGTGACGTTGTTATTCGTCACCGTCGCGCTCATGCTGTCGTTGGCCTTCGTGCGGATGTGGATGCCGGCGCCGTTGAGCGAGGTCGCGCAGGTGCCGCCGCACGTGGCGGAGCCGTTGCGGATGGAGTTGTTGTTGATGAGGACGTTCGCGGGCGGGCCGTTGTGTGTCCGGCGCTCGACGCGGATGCCGTACGAGGTGGTGGGGCTCGAATTGACGCCGACGGGCGCGGCGTCCGTGCCGAAGACGTTGTTGATGATCTTGGCGGCGACGCCGGTGCCGGCGTCCGCGCCCGTGTTGTTGATGTCGAGCAGCATGCCGCCCTGCTGGGAGTTCGTCACCGAGTTGCCGTCGACGACGATGGTGCCGGGGACGTTCGAGTTGTTGTCGATGAAGATGAGGATCGCCTCGATGGGGCCGAGGCAACGCGCCGCGCCGCCGCCGCAGTTGGTGGCCGAGCTGCCGACGTTGGAGATGGTGTTGCCCGTCATGTTCATGGCGAACGAGTTGCCGGCGGCCGTCGCGTCGGCGCTGAAGCTGAGCAGGCCCTCGCCGGTCGAGGCGGTCAGCATCACGTTGTTGAAGGTGTTGTTGAGGACGTTGTAGGAGACGTGGCTGCCCTGGATGTGCCCGCCGGTGACGTTGGTCTTGCTGTCGGTGGCGGCGTTCTGGAAGGTCGAGCGCTGGAGGGTCGCGTTGAGCGTGGCCGTCCCCGTCGTCGAGTAGTTGATGGCCGACCCGTCGACGTTCGTGAAGGTGCAGTTGGTCGAGGCGCTGTTGGTCGGGCCGCCGACGGTGAAGTTGGTCGTGCTCGTCCCCTGCGTGAGCACGTTGATGCCGACGCTGCCGTTGCCGGTGAAGGACGAGAAGGTCACGCCCTGGACGGTCACGGTGGACGTGCCGCCGCCCTTGTTGAAGAAGTAGATGCCGGCGTGGCCCGCCGCGGTGAAGGGGTTGAAGGTCGTGCCGGAGATGCTGTTCGTCCCCGTCAGGTTGATGAGCTGGAAGCCGTTGCCGCCCACGCCCGTGCCCGTGCCGGGCGTGTCGACGCCGGGGCTCTGGACGGTGACGCCGGAGACGGTCAGCGCCGTCGAGTCGCGCAGGTCGAGGCAGTCGTTGCCGCAGTTCGAGAGCGTGCCGCCGCTGAGGGTGAACGGGCCGGTGTTGCTCTTGAGGAAGATGGCGTCGCCGTCGCCGTCGTTACCCGGCGTGCCGTCGCCCGCGTCGGTCTGCGCCGAGGTGACGTTGGCGTTGGCGATGGTCGCGCTCGGGAAGGTCACGGCGGCCGAGGAGCTCTGGACGCGGATGCCGTAGCCGCCGGCGTTGTTCGGGTTCGGGATGGTCGAGGTGCCGAACTGGATCGTGCCGCCCGCGGTGTCGATCAGCACGCCGGTCGAGCGGCGGTCGTTGAGGTTGACGGCGTTGTGCGTCGTGCCGTTGGTGCCGATGCGGATGGTCGCGGCCGTGCTGTTCTGAATCTTGATGTTCTCGGCCGCGCCCGCGGCCATGTCGAAGGTGATGGCGTTGGGGAGCGAGAGGCCCGTGCCGCCGACGTTCTTCAGCAGGAGCGCGTTCACGGGGCTGTCGGTCGTCGTGAGAGCGGTGAAGTCGAGGTCAATGGGCTGGTTGCCGGACGCGTTGTTGAGGCTGAGGGCCGCGCCGCCCGTCGCGGAGATGCTGCCCGTGCCGCTGGTGACGGTGAGCGCGCCCGTGTCGTCCGTGCCGACGACGCCGTTGCCGGCCGTGTTCGCGCCCGTCAGCGAGGCGAAGGTGATCGAGCCCGCGTCGTTCGCCATGTTGACGAGCGCGCCCGCGCTCGCCTTGTTGACGGTCGTCGCGCCGAAGCTGACGGTCGCGCCCGCGGCGAGGTTCCGGATGTCTATGTTGTTCCCGCTGGCCGGGACGCCGGAGATGTTGGTCGTGCCCGCGGTCACGCTGCCGCCGCTGTTGCCGCCGCCGCCGATGAGGAGGGCGGAGTTCGCGCCGGAGTTGTTCTGGATGGTGAGCGTGCCGAAGGTGCGCGTGCCGCCCGAGTTGTTCTGGAGCGAGATGCCGTTCGTGCCGCCCGAGCCGGCGGAGGCCGTGCCGACGGACGTGTTGCCGAAGTCGATGTTCGCGGTCGAGCCGGAGACGAGGATGCCCTGCGTCGTCGAGCCCGAGATGGCCGTGCCGCCCGCGGTGAGGGAGCCCGTGACCGACTGGAGCGCCATGCCCTGCGCGGCGCTCGCGGTCGAGGTGACGCCGCCGAAGGTCGCGGAGAGCGCGCCCGTGTTCAGGTTGAGCGCGCCGCCCGTGCCGTTGAGTACGACCTCGCTCGCGTTGAGCGTGCCGAAGGTCGCGCCGGAGGCGACGTCGAAGCCGGTCGTGTTGCCGATGGTGAAGCCGCGCAGCGTCTCGGCGCCCGTCGCGGGGAGGTTGACGCCGTTGGTCGCGGCGACGGAGGTCGTGATGGTGACCGACGAGGGGTTGCTGTTGAGCGCGGGCAGCGGGTCGCTGTGGGCGGGCACGGTCACGCCCGCCACCCCGGCGAGCGTCGTCGAGGCGCCCTGGCCGATGAGCTTCTGGCCGGCGAGCAGCGTGAGCCCGCCCGCGTAGCTGCCCGAGTAGAGGAAGATGTTGTCGTTCGGGCCGTCGGCCGCGCCGCCCGTCGTCGTCGAGTCGAAGCACTGCGGGCCGCGCAGGCAGTTGAAGGGCGAGGTCAGGCGGCCGTCGCCGTTCGACACGGCCGCGGAGTTGACGAACCAGATCATGCCGGAGACGTCGAAGCTCGCCACCGCCGTGTCGGTCTTGTCGTCGGCCGTGCCCGCGGTGTTGTCCGGCCCCTTGTCGGTGACGGTGTAGGTGACCTTGTCGGCGCTCGCGCCGGTGCCCTCGAAGCCGGCGGGCGGGTTGTAGGTGAACGTGCCGTCGGAGTTGATGGTGATCTGCCCGCCGTTCGTCGTGGTCGCGGGGCCGGTGGCCGTGAGCACGGTGTTGTTGCCCGTGTCGGGGTCGATGTCGTTCGCGAGCAGGCCCTGCGCGGGGTCTGTCACCTGGATGCGCACGTTGCCGAGGACGGGGTAGGCGTCGGCCTGCGCCACGGGCTGCGTCTGGACGGAGCCGGCGACGAGCGTGGTGTTCGGGTCGATCTGGTCGTTGAACGTGACCCCGGTCGCCGCCTCGGCGGGGCCGTTGTTGATGGTCACCGTGTAGGTGACGACCTGGCCGGGCTCGGCCTTGCCGTTCGGGATCACCGTGTCGTCCCACGAGTCCGTCTTCGTCGCCGTGATGCCGGCCGCGAAGACGGGCATCGGCGCCGGCATCGGGGCGGCGCTCAGGGGCGCGGCCGGCGCGGGTACGGAGGACTTCGCCGCGGGCGGCGCGGGCGCCTTCGGCGCGGCGGCGAGTGCCAGCGGCGCGACCTGGACGGCGAGCATCACGTACGAGATGAAGGCGGCGGCATAAGTCCTGAGGTTACGGCGGCAGAGAAGGGAAGTCCGGTGATTCATAAATCTCCTTGGCTGGGTCGCTGGTCCGCGGCGTGCGCGGGGTAGAGAAATGCTCCTGAGCGAATCGGGTGAGAGCGCCTTGCGAACGGCAAGGGTTAGGGGTGGAGGGCGGGCGGGGCGGCCGCCCGAAGGGGCCGCCCCGCGCTCCGAGTCGATGGCCTCACGGGCGGGCCGGGAAGACGCCCTGCATGGCGATGCAGAAGTTGACGACCAGGTAGGGCATCATGTTGTTGTGCGGCAGGCTGCTGCCCGCGACGCTGATCGACTGGAAGTTGAGCGTCGTCAGGGCGGCCGGGTCGGCGTAGCGCGTCTCGCCGGCCCCGAACCAGTTGCCGCCGGGCTCGTTGGCGTTGACGACCTCCTCGGAGCCGACGAAGCCGTGCGAGTGGACGGGCATCTCCGACTGGAGCAGCGTGACGTACTCGGCGCCGCCCTGCTGGCCGAGGTCGTAGAGCGAGAGCCCCGGCCCCTGGCCGGGGTGGACGGGGACGCTGCCCTGCAGGTTGGGCAGCGCGAAGGTGGACTTGCCGTCCCCGCCGTAGGTGGTGCCGAGCAGCGAGAAGAGCGCCGTGTTCTGCGATATGGGCAAGAGCTGGCCGTTGCACATGGCCCAGCCCGTGGGGGCGAAGTTGAAGCCGAACATGCGTATTTCGGCGACGAACGGGTCTGCCATTCTCTCTGTCCTCCTACTGTGGCGGGGGGAAGATCCCGAAGAGCGAGATGATAAAGTTGATGCAGAGGTACGGCTGCATGTTCTCGTGCGGCTGCGACCCCCCCACCGGCGTGATCGACTGGTTGTACATGTTGATCTGCGAGCTGGCGCTGGTGTAGACCTGGCCGGTGCTCTGCGCCGGGACGTTGCCGCCGGGGAGCTGCGTGACCGCCGGCGTGTTCGAGCCGATCAGGGCGTGGTTGTGGATGGGAATCTGCTGGACGGTCAGCGTCACCTGCTCGACGCCGGCCTGCTCGCCGAGGACGAAGGTCTGGCCGGCGAACGTGCCCTGGTGCATGGGGACGCGGCCCCGGAGGTCCGGGAGCGCGAAGGTGGACTCGCCGTCGCCGCCGTAGGTGGTGCCGAGCAGCGTGAACAGGACGTCGTTCTCCGAGATGGGGATCAGTGCCCCGTCGCAGAACATCCAGCCGGCGGGTGGGAAGTTGCCCCCGAACATCCGAATCTCCCCAACATATGGTTCAGGCATTCTCTTTCCTCCTCTAGTTCCGCGATGGGAAGATGCCCTGGAGGGCGATGATGAAGTTGAGCACCAGGAAGGGCTGCTTGTTCTCGTGCGGCTGCGACCCGCCGGTGTTGGTGATGCTGCCCGCGTTCATCGCCTCGACGTTGGTGAACCCGCCGAAGGTGTTGGCGACCGACTTCGACAGGATGACGCTGCCGCTGGGGTTCTGCGTGCTGCCGACGTTGTCGGTGACCTGCATGAAGTGGTTGTGCGCGGGCATCTCGCTGATGGTCAGCGTGTGCGCGTACTGGCCGGCGGTCTCGCCCTGCGTGTGGCTGGGGCTGGTGTCGACGTGCATGGGGACTTTGCCGCGGAAGTCTGGGAGCGCGAAGGTGGTCTGCCCGTTACCGCCGTACATCGTGCCGAGCAGGGAGAAGAGGGCTTGGTTCTGGTTGATGGGCAGGAACTGGCCGTTACAGAAGGCCCAGCCCTTGGGTGGGTAGTTCCAGGCGATGATCTTTATCTCACCTAGAAAAGGTGTGGACATGGTTCACTCCTTAAAATGGGGCTACGAGATCGTGTCCAAAGGTTTGGTCGGGGTCTGTCGGCCGGCCCTGCCGGTCGGGCAGTTCCGATGCTTGAAGGGCCGGAACGTCAGACTTGGGCGTACCCTGGGTTCTGGTGGTATCTGTAATCCTGGGAATGCTTGCTCGCGAAGACCTTGTGGCGCGGTTATCCGGTAAGCAAAGCAACGAGAATTTTAACCCCGCTAAAAGGATTTTGCAAGAAGGATGTTGCACTAACTAAAGGATTTTCTCGGCCCGGCCGCCCCCGCCGGCCCCCGCGAGTAAAAGATGTTGTCAGTTTGGGGCCGCCTGACATACACTGCACTGCCCTTAGGCGGAGGAGAAGGGTTCCCCGCCGACCACCCCTACAGCAGGAGCACAGATAAAAATGCCCGTTACACGACGCAGTTTTCTGAGGTCGGGGGCGACCGCCGTCCTGGCGACGGCCGCCGTCCTCCAAGCCGCCCCCGCGGCCTTCTCCCAGATCGGCGCCAAGCCCGACCCCAGGCGCGACTTCGACGTTCCCTTCCAGGCGCAGCAGAGCCCCCTCTTCTTCTTCAAGCGCGAGACCTTCCAGCCCTACGTCGGCGGCACGTTCCGCGTGAGCGCCGGCGCCAACGGCTACGACATGACGCTGACCAAGGTGCGCGGCTGCGAAATCAGCGCGCGCGGCAAGGGGCTGACGAAGAAGACGCGGCAGTCCGACTGCTTCGCGCTCGTCTTCAGCTCCGACGGCGAGCTCACCGACCTGACGACGATCTACGACGTCGAGCACGCCGCGCTCGGCAAGTTCGCGCTCTTCCTGACCCACCGCGACAACCCGGACGGCGGCCACTTCTACGAGGCCGTCTTCAACCAGGCCCGCTGAGTCCCGCGCCTTTTAAACCACCTCACCGGAAGTGACGTCCGCGCCCGCGGCCGCATCGAAGCGCGCCGCGGCGCGGCCGGCGCGTGCGCGCCCGCGCGTGCGCGCCCCGGCCCGAAGGAGCCTGTGTCGATGCCGAGCGGCGGAACGAGCGTCGTGTTGGGCGACGGGCGCGAGGTCGCGCTCCGCCCGGCGACGCCCGAAGATTACGAGGAGATGGTCGCCGTCTACGCCAGCACGCGCGCCGCCGAACTGGCGCAGGTCACCTGGTGGGACGACGCGCAGAAGCTCGCCTTCTGCCGGATGCAGTACCACGCGCAGAAGACCGAGTACGACGCGCGCTACCCGGACGCGCAGTACGACGTCATCCTGCTCGAAGGGCGTACGGCCGGCCGCCTCTGGATCGGGCGCGACGCAGAGGAGATACATATGCTCGACATCACCGTCCTGCCCTGGGCGCAGGGGCAGGGCGTCGGCGCGGCGCTCGTCAAGACGCTCATCGAAGAGGCGGTCGCCTCCGGCAGGAGGCTCCGCCACATGGTCTTCGTGTTGAACGAGGGGGCGCGCCGCCTCTACGAGCGGCTCGGCTTCGTGGTCTTCGAGGAGGTCGGCCCCTACCTCCACATGGAGTGGCGGCCGAAGGGTGAAGGGTGAAGAGTGATAAGTGAAGGCGATCCCCGACTCTTCTCTCTTATCACTTACCGTTCGTCACTCGTCTCTGTGGTAGTTGAAGACGACCTCGTAGCGGAAGCCGCGCTCGTCGCGGCCGACGGGGACGAGGAAGAGCAGCAGCTCGCCCATCGCCGTGTGTTCGAGCGTGAAGGTGCCCTGCGGCAGCATGAGGTCGCCGGGGCCGTAGAGGAAGAGCGAGAAGCGCTCCATCCCGGCGGGCTCTTTGTCGCCCGCACGGTAGCCCCTGACCTCGTCCAGCTCAAGCTCCAGCGGCCTCGGCGCCTCGACGCGCACTGCGAACTTCGTGCCGAGGTGCTGCCTGAAATCCTCTTCGGTCGGTCTCGCTGACATCAGTCAAAAGTTCTCCGGGGTCGGCGTCGGGCGGGGCCGTGCGGGCACCGCGCGCGGAAAATTGCCGGAGCAAGATAGCACGCCCCGCGCGCGTCGACGCAAGCGCCCGCGCCCGGCCGAGGAGGTTCGAGTCTCATGCGTTTCGAAGACGCGCGCGCCGCGGGGCGGGCGCTCGCCGAAAGACTCGGGTCGCGCGGCGCGAGCGGCGACGCCGTCGTCCTCGCCGTCGCGCGCGGCGGCGTCGGCGTCGGCGCCGAGGTGGCGAAGGGGCTGGGCCTCCCGCTCGACCTCATCCTCCTGCGCCGCCTCCTCCTGCCGCGCGGGTCGTCCCGCCCGGCCTGCGCGGCGAGCGTCGCGGGCGCGGGGCACCTGGACGAAGAGGTCGCGGCCGCGCTCGACCCGGGCGCGCGCGACCCTGCGCTCCGCGAGTTCGTCGCGGGCGCGCTCGCGGAGTTGGACTCGGAGGCGCGCGCATGCCGCGGCGTGCGCCCCGCGCTCGACCTCGCGGGCAAGACCGTCGTCCTCGTAGACAACGGCGTCCGCACCGGCTCGACCATGCTCGCCGCCCTCCGCGCGCTCCGCGCGCGCGCGCCCGCGCGCGTCGTCGCGGCCGCGCCGGTGGCCGACGCGGCCGCGCTCGCCGAACTCTCCGCCGCCGCCGAGGAGGTCGTCTGCCTCGCCACGCCCGACCCCTTCGGCCACGTCGGCCTCTGGTACGCGGACTTCCGCCGCCCGCCCGACGCGGAGATATGCGCGATGCTCGACGAGACGTTGAAGGATGAACGATGAGCTAAGGGCTCGCCGCCTCTCGGTTCATCTTTCCGAGTTCGGCGTCTCCTTCACGGTCAGCAGCCCCGCCAGCAGCAGCACAGGCCCCGCGGCGAGCAGCCACATCATCGAAGCGAGACCGTACCGCTCGGCGAACGTGCCGAGCGCGAGCGGGAAGAGGCTGCCCGCGAGCCCGAAGACGTTCCCCAACGTCATCGCCACCGTCCCGCTCTGCCCCGGCAGCTCATCGTAGAGCTTCGACTTGATGACCGCGTACCACCCCGCGTTCGCGAACCCGAGGAGCCCGAGCAGCACCAACTTCGTCGAGAACCCTTCGGCCAGCAGCATCAGTGGGAAGAGCGCCGACACGAACGCCGTGCTCACGCGCAGGTATCTCAGGCCGCGCACGCGTTCGAGCAGCGGCACCACCGCGAAGTCGCCCGCGAGCCCCACCCACGTCCACCCCGCGACGGCGAGCGCCGCCCCGCCCTCGCCCGCGCCCACCACGTCCACGAAGTAGAGCGCGAGGAAGCCGCGCAGTATGTCGTACGTGAAGTCGCCCAACTCTAAGAGCACGAGCCAGCGCAGCACCGCGCGCCTGCGCAGAGCGCGCAAGGCGCTCCGCAGACCTTCGACGAGCGCCGCGCGCGTCCGTTCGGCCTCGCGGGCCGACGGCGTCTCGAACGGCTGGCGCCGCGCCGCCGCGACCGACAGCAGCATCAGCGCGCCCGCCGCGACGAAGCCCCAACGCCAGCTCACGCCCGCCCACACGCACGCGCCGACGGCCGCCGGCCCGACCGAGTTGCCCACCGAGCCCGCCAGCGCCCAGCGCGCCATGTTCTGCTCGCGCCTCTCGGGCGCGGCGTCCATCAGCGTCGCCTGCGAGAGGCCGATGAACGCGCCCGAAGCGGGGTTCGAGAGGATCGACGCCGCGAGCAGCAGCGCGAAGCCCGTGCTCAAACCCACGAGCAGCGTCCCCGCGGCGAAGGCGACGCCGCCCGCGAGCACGAGCGCGCGCCTGCGCCACACGTCGCCGAGGACGCCGAGCAGGGGCTCGACGAGGTGGCCGACGACGGGCGGCACGCTGAGGATGACGCCGACCTGCGTGTACGACAGGCGCAGGTCGTCGCGTATCAGCGGCCACGCGACCTCGCGGAGGCCGAAGACGAGTTCGTCTAAAAACTCTACGGCGAGCAGCGTGAGGACGAACAGGGACAGGCCGCGCCCCGCGCCCGCGCTCTGGCGCGCGGCCGGGGCAGACTTTTGTGCGGAAGACATGAACGGTGATTCTCCTTTCCACGGAAGCCGGGACGTTCGCTTTCGTCAGCGCCTGAGAACGTCACGGCCGCGGGGGAGGAATCACCGAGCGCGCGAGCGCGCGCCGCAGCCCCTCCGAAACGCGCGCACCGCCGCGCGCGCCGCGAGATGCCGCGGTCGAACTAGCCTTTGCGGGTAGGGCTTACCAGGGAGGGAAGCGTGTGCTCTGGCCTTTAAGCATGCCGCGATTTCACACGCAGCTTGAGCAGAAGTCAAGAAGATTTTGAACCACAGAGACACAGAGGCACAGCTAAATCCAAAAGCTGTGCCTCTGTGTCTCTGTGGTTCGAACGGCTATGCGCCGGCGCCCGAGGCGCGGCCGCCGCGGACGCGCTCGGTCTCGGACTCGAAGATGTAGGAGAGCGACTTGTAGATGAGCTTCGCGCAGAGGAAGGCCGAGGCGCTGAAGCCCTCGACGTATGAGTACTCGGTCAAGTCCATGCCGACCACGCGGCGCGAGCGCGCGAGCGTGCGGATGAGGCCGAGCACCTCGTACCAGCCCAGGCCCCCCGGCTCGGGCGTCCCCGTCTGCGCGACGAGCGAGGGGTCGAGCCCGTCGATGTCTATCGTCAGGTAGACGTTCTCCGTGAGCCCCGCGACGGCCTCCTCCCACCAGTCGGTGCGCCCCGCGATGTCCTTCGCCCAGAAGATGCGCGTCGGGAACTGGTCGAGCGAGCGCGCCTCCTCGGCCGAAATCGACCGGATGCCGACCTGCACGGCCGGCAGTCTCAAGTCGCGCACGACGCGCGCCATGATCGACGCGTGCGAGTGCGGCGTGCCGTCGTACGTGTCGCGCAAATCCGCGTGCGCGTCGATCTGAAGCACCGAAAGGTTCTCGTACCTCTCCGCGTGCGCCCGGATGACGGGCGCGCTCACCGAGTGCTCGCCGCCGATCATGCAGACGAACTTGCCCGCGCCGACGAGTTCGCGGGCCTTATCCAGCAGCGACTTCATCATCGCCTCGGGCGTCTCGGCCGGCGGCGTCACGTCCGTGGTGTGTATGCCGAGCCGGTAGACCTCGGCGTCGGTCTCCTCGTCGTACAACTCCATGTTGCGCGACGCGTCCACGACGGCCAGCGCCCCCTCGCCCGTCCCCCCGCCGTAAGAGACCGTCCCCTCGTACGACACCGGCCACACGACGACGCGCGCGTTCTCGAAGCTCGACAGCCCCTCGTCCTCGATGCCGCCGAAGTTCATCGGAAGGTGTGCTGATTCAGACATGCCCAGAGTATACCGCAGCCCGTTTCCGACCACGAAAGACCTTGAAAGCCCGCCCGCCCGGGAGGATAATCCGGGCATGAGTGAAGAACCTGCTCAAAACCTGCCTCAAGACGGCGTGCGACAAATCCTCGCGCGCCTCGACTCCATCGACTCACGCCTGACCACGCTCGAAGACAAGGTTGACCGGCGCTTGCAGGACACCCGCCCCATCTGGGAGCAGGTGCTCGTGCGTCTCGACGCCGTCGAAGGTCAACTGGTCAGCTTCGGGAAGCGGCTGGACGACTTCGGAAGCGAGTTGCGTTCGGGCCTGCGCGGCTTCGAACGTCAGGTCGGGCAACTGGCTGAGGATGTGTTGAAAGTCCGTGCAGACCAGCGCGGATTGGAGAAGCGTATGGGCGAGATTGGGTCTAAGGCGACGTAAACGTCGCGAGGGGCGGGAACCTTGACTTCCACGGCGCCGGTCGCCGCCACGTTCCGGCGCGCGGGTACGGGTTTACTCAAAATCAGGATAAATAAGACGGCCGGCGTCCCGTTGAAATTAACGAAACCGCCGGCCTTAAAACTTTCCCGACGCCTCTTTCCTTAAGGCACTTCGACCGTCAGGTCTTTGCCCATGAAGGTGAAGTTGGGGCGCTTGCGGCCCTTCATGTATTTGGCGGCCGTCTGGGAGAGGGCGGTGACGAGGATGGGGAGCGCGATGGTCGGGTCGCAGGAGACGTAGGCCGTCGCCGCGCCGCGGGCGAGCTTGCCGAAGACGAGGGACTCGTCGTCGGTGTTGGGGCTGGTGCGGCCGCCGTGCGCGGACTGCTCGGTCGAAATCTGGATGGCGTACTTGTGGCCGCGCGCGGGCGTCTTGATGATCTCGGAGGCCGACTCCATCTGCTGGACGTAGCTGCGGCTGGTGCCGCCGCCGAGGTTGATGACGCCCGTCACGCGCGAGCGCGCGCCGATCTGCATCAGGTCGAGTGTGTCCTGCGCGAGGTCGAAGCAGAAGGTGTTCTTCTTCTCGAAGCGGGCGCCGGCGATGCCGACGATGATCGAGCTGTCGGAGATGGTCGGGCAGAAGACGGGGATGCGCGCCTTGTAGGCCGAGGTCAGGATGCCGTCGTCGGTGGCGATCTCGGCCAGCTCGCGGCCGAGCAGGTGCAGGAACTCGCGCGTCGAGTAGGCGCGCGCCTGGTCGAGCTGGTTGGTGAAGCCGCCGACCCACTCGTTGGCCTCGCTGTACTCCTCCTCGCTGGCGAGCACGTCCCACATGCGGGTGATCTGCGAAGCCTCAAGCTCGGCGTCGGTCATCGAGGGGTGCGCCTGGAAGTGCTGCCGGCCGAGCGTCTCGTGCAGGTCCTGGAAGAGCATCGCGCCCGAGCAGACCATCACGTCCACGAAGCGGTTCTTGATGACGTAGGCGAGCAGCCTCCGCATCCCGGCCGGGATGAGCGCGCCGTTGGCGGCGACGACCACGGTCGTGTTGTCGCCGAGCATGTCGAGCCAGATGCGGTGCGCCTCCGCGAGCTGGCGCCCCCCCAGCCCCGCGCCCTCCATCTTCTCCAGCAGCCCGGCGACCGAGCGGTCGCGGTCTACCTGGACGGGCCGGATCGGGGCGGTGAGATACTTCGTGGCTCGCGGTTTACGTTGGGTGACCATTGTCGATCCTTTGGTGAATGGTGAATGGTGAATAGTAAATGGTGTCAGGAACAGGGCAGCGGCCACCTACTATTCACCATTCACCATTCACTGTTCACCGCCTTCGGCGTTTGTCTTCGGGCTCGCCGTTGACGGCGAGGTAGGTGTAGGCGTTGTAGCGCGACTCGTAGAGCTCGACCATCTCGGCGGCGTCGGCCTCGGAGAGTTCGCCGCGCTTGACGCGCTGCGCGACGATGCGGCGGAAGCCCTCGTGGAGCTGGCCGCGCTCGTAGCGCGCGCGGTAGAGCGCCTCGCCCACGGTCGTCCCCTTGACGACCTTCTTGATCAGGTAGCCGTCCTCGTCGATGTGGATGTGCGCCTCGTTCGGCGCGCCGAAGAGGTTGTGGTTGTTGCCCATCACCTCCTGGTAGGCGCCGACGAGCATGAGGGCGATGTAGTAGGGCTCGTCCTCGACGAGCGAGTGCAGCTCCAGGACCTGCTTCACGTCGTGGAGGTCGACGAACTTGTCGACGACGCCGTCGGAGTCGCACGTGATGTCGCAGAGCGTGGCGTACTCCGTCGGCGGCTTGTTCAGGCGGTGGATGGGGATGATGGGGAAGAGCTGGTCGAGCGCCCAGTGGTCGGGCACCGAGCGGAAGACGGAGAAGTTCGTCAGGTACTTGGCGCGCAGCAGGCGCCGCAACTCCGTGAACTCTTCCGACACGTACTTGGCGAGCTGCGCGTGCCTGTCGGCGCGCTCGCACACGTCCCAGAAGAGCACCTCGCCCTTCGCCCGGTCCTCCAGGGAGATGAGGCCGAGGTTGAAGAGCGTGAACAGCTCGTCGCGGTGCTCCAGGGCGTCGTGGTAGAACTCGCGGTAGTTCTTGACCGTGATCGTCTCGCGCAGGTCGGCCAGCTCGATGACGACCTGCGGGTCGTCGTCGTCGACCTCGACGGGCGTGATGTCCTCGACGACCGTCTCGATCTCCGAGAGGACGTTGGTGACGAGGATGGCGTGGTAGGCCGAGAGGTAGCGGCCGGACTCCTGGATGATGGTCGGGTGCGGGACGTTCTCGTCGTCGCAGACCTGCATGATGGTGTAGACGAC
>DASVQJ010000155.1:0-3966 GCA_036389235.1 Pyrinomonadaceae bacterium
CCGCCGGGCTGACGATGACGAACGAGCGGTTCGAACGTCTCTTCGGCGGCCCCGCGCGCCGGCCCGAGACCGAGCTGACGCAGCGCGAGATGGACTTGGCGCGCTCCGTCCAAGAAGTGACCGAGGAGGCGATGCTCCGCATGGCGCGGCACGTCCACAAAGAGACCGGGGAGCGCAACCTCTGCCTCGCGGGCGGCGTCGCGCTCAACTGCGTCGGCAACGGCCGCATCCTGCGCGAGGGGCCGTTCCAGAACATCTGGATTCAACCGGCGGCGGGCGACGCGGGCGGCTCACTCGGCGCGGCGCTCTCGGTCTGGCACCAGTACCTCGGCAACGCGCGCGACGTTGAGAAAG
Organism: Pyrinomonadaceae bacterium; assembly: GCA_036389235.1. Lineage (GTDB taxonomy): Bacteria > Acidobacteriota > Blastocatellia > Pyrinomonadales > Pyrinomonadaceae > QHXN01. The sequence goes on from DASVQJ010000155.1 coordinate 355, forward strand.
TTAAGAGCGGGCACGCCGACGGCATGAAAGGCGCCTACCTCGGGCCGTCGTTCGACGCCGGAGAGATTCACAGTTTCCTCGATTCGGTCGGCGCGAGCTACCGGCGCGTCGGGCCGTCGGAGATCGCGGAGACTGTGGCGCGGATGCTGGCGGACGAGAAGGTGGTCGGGTGGTTTCAGGGGCGCATGGAGTTCGGCCCGCGCGCCCTCGGCGCCCGCAGCATCCTCGGCGACCCGCGCTCGCCACGCATGCAGTCGCAGATGAACTTGAAGATAAAGTTCCGCGAGTCGTTCCGCCCCTTCGCGCCGTCGGTGCTGCGCGAGCGGGTGTCGGACTACTTCGAGCTGGAGGCGGACTCGCCCTACATGCTCCTCGTCGCGCCCGTGCGCGAGAGCCTGCGGCGCGACGCGGCGAAAGAGGAGGAGGGGCTGTTCGGCATCGAGCGTTTGAACGTGCCGCGCTCGTCCATCCCGGCCGTGACGCACGTCGACTACTCGGCGCGCGTGCAGACCGTGAGGCGCGAGGAGAGCCCGGCCTTCTACGACCTGCTCTCGGCCTTCGAGCGCTTGACGGGCTGCGCCGTGCTGGTCAACACCTCCTTCAACGTGCGCGGCGAGCCGATTGTGTGCACGCCCGCGCAGGCGTTCGCCTGCTTCATGCGCACGGAGATGGACTGCCTCGTCGTCGGCGACTTCCTGCTGCTGAAGTCGGAGCAGGGGAGGAACGCTTACTCGGAAGACCTCTCGTGGCAGGAGGAGTTCCAGCTTGATTGAGCCGAGGGGGAGCGTCACGCGACACGCCTCGCCCGGCGTGACGGACGCGCAGGCGCGCAAGTCGGCGCTGCTGGTGGCGGCCGTCCTGCTCGGCATCGCCTTGTGGAACCTGTACCGCGGGCGGGCAACGGTCGTCCTCGTCTTCGGGGTTCTGGGCGGGGCGCTCCTCGCCGCGGGGCTGCTCGTGCCTGCGGCGGCGCGGGCGTTCCACACGGCGTGGATGAGGTTCGCGGTGCTGCTCGGGCACGTCAACAGCCGCGTGCTTTTGACGCTCGTCTACTACCTGGTCGTGACGCCCTACGGCGTCGTCACGCGGCTGGTGGGCCGCGACCCTCTGCGGCGGCGCGGGGCGGCGCGGGGGAGTTACTGGGTCGAGCGCAAGGCGACCCGGCAGACGCGCGAGCAGTTCGAGCGCCTGTTCTGAAGAGTCATAAGGAGGGTTCGCGTTTCTTATGGGTAAGCTCTCGCTGGCCGGTGAGGTCTGGATGTTCCTGCGCCAGAACAAGAAGCTCTGGCTGCTGCCGATAGTCCTCGTCCTGCTGCTGCTCGGCGCCCTGCTCGTCTTCGCGCAGTCGTCGGCCCTCGCCCCCTTCATCTACACGATTTTTTAAGTGATAAGTGATGAGTGATGAGTGATGAGAGAAGGCACGCTGTACTTTCTTATCACTCATCACTTATCACTTCCCATCCTGTTAACGCTCCGCGCCGCCCTCGCGTCTTTACCGGCGTAGAGGGCGAGGGCCGCGGCGGGCGCGGCGTCGTAAAGCTTCAAGGCATGTTCGAGGTCGAGACCGGCACATTGCTCTTCGCGGAGCGGCGGCGGGAGGAGGCGGCGGAAGTCCGGCCGCCCGAGGCCGCGCTCGTCGAGTCGGCGTGCGCGGGCGACCGCGCGGCCTTCGAGCGCCTCTACGAGCTTTACGCGCCGCTCGTGCACGGCGTGCTGCTGGCGCGCGTCCCCTACGGCGAGGTCTCAGACCTCGTGCAGGACGTTTTCCTGACGGCGTTCCGCAAGCTCGGGGCACTGCGCGACCCGGCGCGCTTCGGGCCGTGGGTCGCCATCATCGCGCGCAACCGCGCGGCCGACTTCTACCGGCGCGCGCGCCAGACCGAGGAGCTGTGCGACGAGCTGGCGCAGGGCGCGGGGCGGCCGGCCGAGGCGTCCGAGGCGCTGGAGGTCATCCGCTCGCTGCCCGAGGCGTACCGCGAGACGCTCGTGCTCCGGCTCGTCGAGGGGATGACCGGCCCGGAGATCGCGGAGCGGACGGGGCTGCGGCCCGCGTCGGTGCGCGTCAACCTGCACCGCGGGATGAAGCTCCTGCGCAAGCGGCTCGGCGTGGGGCCTGCGGGGGATTCGAAGGACGGACGTTTATGAGCGACTACCTCTGGGACAAGAAGGGGGAGCCCGACGCGGAGGTCGCGCGGCTCGAAGCACTGCTCGGCGCCTTCGCGCACGAGCCGCGGCGGCTTGAGCTGCCGGCCGGGGCGGCGGCGCCCGCGCCGCCGCCCGCAAGGCTTCTACCTTTCGCGTCGCGCCCCCGCGCGTCGAGACTCTTCGCGCCGGCCGCGCTCGCGGCGGCGGCCGCGCTCGTCGTCGCGTCCGTCCTCGTCGCGTCCGTCTTCCTGCGCGCGCGCGTGGCGCCCGAAAGGGAACAGGCCATGATTGAGCCCCCGCCGCCCGCGGTTAAGGTGAATGACAAGACGCCCGCGGCCGGCGTGAGGGCTCAGGACGAGAAGGTTAAAGTCGAGAAGGCCGCGGTCGAAAGTCTCCCGCGCGTCGCGCACCGTCGGAAGGACGCGCAGGTCTTCGCCGCGTCGGGTCGGCGGCAGAAGGTCCTGGCCGCGGAGCCGGCGGCGCGCGGCGCGGGCGGAGGCTTAACCCTCGAAGCGATGGGCACGCCGAAAGGCGCGTCGTCGCTCGTCGAGAACGCGCGGCTTTTGACGAAGGAGCAGTTGGTCTACGCGCTGCGCCTGACGGGCGCGAAGCTGCGGGACGTGCGCGAGAAGGCGCAGGGAACGGAGGGAACGCAGAAGTATGAACGCTGAGCAGGAAGAAGGGTGTCGGGTGTTGGGCGCCGGGTTCTGGTTAAAACCAACACCCAACACCTAACGCCCGACACCCCTCAGTTCATCGTTCATGCTTCCGCGTTCCGAGGTGTGGAAGTTCATGAGACAAGCAATCCTTAAAACTTTCGTTCTCGTCAGCACGACTTTCGTCGTCGCCGCCGCGGCGCTCGCGGTGCCCGCGCGGGCGCAGACGGAGGCGGCGGGGCGGCTGCGGCTCGAAAGCCTTGAGAAGCTCGCGCCGAAGGCGGCCGAGGCGGTCAACATCGAGATCGACGGCATCCTCATCCAGTTCGCCGGCTCGATCCTCTCGGACAAGGACGCCGACGAGCGGGCCGTCAAGGAGCTGGTCACGGGGCTGCGCGGCGTCTACGTCAAGAGCTACGAGTTCAAGTCTTCGGGGGAGTTCGCCGAGGCGGACGTGGCGGCGGTGCGCGAGCAGTTGCGCGCGCCCGGCTGGTCGCGCGTGATGGACGTGAAGTCGCGCGGGTTGGACTTCGGCGACGCGGAGGTCTACCTGGCGACGGCCGGCGGCCGCGTCGAGGGCTTCGCCCTGCTCGTCGTCCAGCCGCGGGAGCTGACCGTCGTCAACATCGTCGGCTCGCTCGACCTCGACAAGATCAGGCGGCTCGGCGCCAACCTCAAGCTCCCGCGCGTCACCGTCAAGCGGAAGAAGAGCGGCGGGAACTGAAGCCGGGCGTGGTCGGTAACGAAGACTCTTTAACACGGAGACGCGGAGACGCGGAGACACGGCTTGAAGTTATATCGCTTCACGCCG
>DASVQJ010000156.1:0-24006 GCA_036389235.1 Pyrinomonadaceae bacterium
CGAGCGCGAGCCCTTCGAGTATTAAACGCTCCAACTCGTCCAGCGTCCGGCAAGCGTTGATGGAGTCGGCGCCGACCAACACCTTCAGCCCGCCGTCCTTGATGAAGACCGCCGGGAGCCCGACGCCCTTCAGGCCGTAGCGGGCCGCCAGCTCGTCCGCGTGCAGGAATTCGAGCGGCCGGCCGAGCCCTTCGAGAAACTGCTTCCACTCGCCGCGCATGCGGACGGCCCCGTGCGTGAGCGCGCAGAGGTTGCACGCGTACGTCCGCGGCGAAAAGATTTTGTGCGCCGCGTCGGCCAGCGTGTTGAAGACCCCGCCGTCCGCGTTGTAGACGAAGACCAGCGCGGCGCGCGACCCCTTCGACTCTTCCACCATGACCCCAAGTTAGCCCCCGCCGTACGAAAGTTCAACGGGCCGGCGGCGCGCGCCTTTTTCCCGCCGCCGGCCCGCCGTCCGTGTTAATAATGTGCGCATGGGCGGAGTGCTTGTGGCGTTGGTGCCGGGGCCGGGCGAGCCGGTCGAGCTGCGCGAGGTCGCGGAGCCGGAGCTGGAGCCCGGTTCGGCGATGCTCGCCGTCGAGCTGAGCGAGGTCTGCGGGACGGACGTGCACTTGCAGCAGGGGCGCCTCGCGGGCGTGCCGTACCCGCTCGTCCCCGGCCACGTCTCGGTCGGGCGGCTCGAAAAGATTCGCGGCCGGCTCCTCGATGTGGAGGGGCGCGAGTTCCGCGAGGGCGACCGCGTCACCTTCCTCGACGTGCACGGCACCTGCCACGCCTGCTGGCACTGCCTGGTCGCCAAGGCGACGACGCGCTGCCCCTCGCGTAAGGTCTACGGCATCACCTACGGTCTCGCGGACACGCTCGCCGGCGGCTGGGCCGAGAAGGTATATCTGAAGCCCGGGACGCGCTGCATCTCTCTGGCGGGCGTGGACGCCGCGCGCTTCATGGCCGGCGGCTGCGCGCTCCCGACCGCGCTCCACGCCGTCGAGCGCGCGGACATCCCCTTCGGCTCCACGGTGCTCGTCCTCGGCTCCGGCCCCGTCGGGCTCTCGGCCGTCTCGCTCTCGCTGATGCGCGGCGCGGCGCGCGTGCTCTGCACGGGCGCCCCGGCCCGGCGGCTGGCGGCCGCGCGCGACATGGGCGCCGCGGCCACGCTCGACGTGACCGGGCACGCGCCGGGGGAGCGCGCCGCGTGGGTCTTGGGCGAGACCGAAGGGCGCGGGGCGGACGTGTGCATCGAGGCGACGGGGTCGCCCGGCGCGGTCGTCGAGGCGATGCGCTACGCGCGCGACGCCGGTGTGGTGGTCGTCGTCGGGCAGTACACGGATCACGGCGAGGTCTCCTTCAACCCGCACCTCGACCTCAACCGCAAACACCTCGACGTGCGCGGCTGCTGGGGCTCGGACTTCTCACACTTCTACCGCGGCGCGCGGCTCATGGCCGACGCGGCGCGCTCCGCCCCCTGGGCGCGGCTCGAACTCGAAACGTACCCGCTCGCGCGCGCGGGCGAGGCGCTCGAAGCCGTCGCCTCGGCGCGCGTCGTCAAGGCGCTCATCGACCCGCGCGCCTGAAGACGCGCGCGCCGCGCTTCCGCGACCCCCGTCGCGGCCGCGCGGATTGTTCGCGCCGCCAACAAACGCGCCCGCGCGCCGGCAACAAAAACATTGACGTTTATTAGACCCGGTGTTACTTTACCGACCGTTCGGTAGCCATTCGCCCACGTCTCGGGCACAGGTCAATTCCCTTTAGGTCTCTTCAAGGCTCGTCGCCGCCCGCCCTCGCACGAACCCCGCGTTCGGGGTCTTGGCTGCCCGACCGCCGACACTTCGCTTCAAGGAGATTAACTGCTATGAGAAGCCTGACTCAGTTCTTGTTGGCGGCCTCCCTCCTGCTCGCCGCCGGAGTCTCCCCAGCTTTCTCGCAGGCGTCGAGCTCGACCGCGGAGCTGCGCGGGCAGGTCACCGACTCGGCGGGCGCGGCCGTCCCCAACGCCACCGTCACCATCACCGACCTCTCGAAGGGCACCAGCCGCACGACGCAGACGGACGAGGAGGGCAACTACGTCTTCCTCAACCTGCTGCCCAGCGCCTACGAGCTGAAGGTCGCGGCCGCCTCGGGCGGCTTCGCGCCCGGCTCGACCCACGTCGAGCTGACGGTCGGCCAGCAGGCCAACCTCCCCTTCCAGCTCGGCGCGCAGGGGATTCAGGAGACCATCGACGTGGTGGCCGGCGGCGAGGTCGTGGACACCGACCGCACGCAGCAGTCCTCCGTCATCGGCGTCAACCAGATCACGAACCTCCCCATCAGCCGGCGCAACTACCTCGACTACGCGCTCCTGACGCCGGGCGTCTCCGACGCCGACAACATCGCCGACGCCTCCGACTTCCGCGTCGCCCAGACGCCGAACTCGGGCCTCTCCTTCGGCGGCAACAACGGCCGCGGCAACCTCGTCGCCGTGGACGGCGGCAGCACCAACACGGTCTCGGGCGGCGTCGAGGCGACCATCGCGCAGGAGGGCGTGCAGGAGTTCCAGGTCCTGCGCAACAGCTACAACGCCGAGTTCGGCGGCTCCTCCGGCGGCATCGTCAACATCGTCTCCAAGTCGGGCTCGAACCGCTACCACGGCAGCGCCTTCGGCCTCTTCCGCGACGAGCGGTTCGACGCGCGCTACGCCTTCGACTTCAACCCGCAGAGCAAGTCGCCCTTCAGCCGGCAGCAGTTCGGCGGCTCCTTAGGCGGCCCCGTCAAGACGGACAAGACCTTCTTCTTCACCTCCCTCGAACGCTTCACGCAGGACGAGACGACCTTCGTCAACCTCCTCAACACGACGAGCATCTTCCAGACCACCGCGTCGCAGACCGCGCTCTTCGACTTCCTCGCGCCGACGCCCTTCGCCCCGGCGGCGGCCGGGCTGCGCGCCGCGCTGACGACCACCCCGGCGCGCTACCCGCGCACCGTCAACCTGTTCACCAACGCCTCGGGGCAGTTCCCCTTCGAGTCGAGCCAGACGACGTTCGGCGCGCGCTTCGACCACAACTTCGGCGAGCGCGACTCGGCCTACCTGCGCTTCAGCCTCAACGACTCCAAGTTCGAGAACCAGGCGGCCGGCGCGCTGACGGCCGTCTCGCGCGGCCGCACGCTCGACTCCTTCAACGGCGGCGTGCTCTTCTCCGAGAACCACCAGTTCGGCCCCGCCACCTTCAACGAGCTGAAGCTCCAGTGGCGCTACCTCGACTTCGACGTCATCCCGAACGACGCGGTCGGCCCCGAGCTCAACATCGAGGGCTTCGGCTTCTTCGGCCGCGACATCTTCCTGCCCTCGCACACGCTCCAGCGCGACTACGACGTCATCGACAACGTCTCGCACGTCACGGGCGGCCACACCCTGAAGTTCGGCGGCTCGTTCCAGGCGTCGGACGTGTCCTCGGGGAACGAGACCTTCTTCGGCGGGCGCTTCAACTTCGGCCCCAACATCCCGCTCTCGAACATCATCGCGCTCAACCCGGCGCTCGGCCCGGCATTCCTCACGCAGCTCAACGCCTTCCTCCTCACGCCGGGCGGCCCGTTCGCCGTCAACGCCAACGGCAACGCGCTGGCCGACGTGCTCGACGCGCCGATCAACGCCTTGCAGGCTTTCAACCTCAACCTGCCCATCGTCTACCAGCAGGGCTTCGGGAGCCCCGAGGTCAACTCCTACACCTACCGCTACGCGCTCTACGGGCAGGACACCTGGAAGGTGCGGCCGAACCTGACGCTCAACTACGGCCTCCGCTACTCGATCAGCGACGAGCCGTTCTACATGCCGCTCGACAAGAACGACTTCCAGCCGCGCGCGGGCTTCTCCTGGTCGCCCTTCGCCAACGGCAGGACGGTCGTCCGCGGCGGCGCGGGCCTCTTCACCGGCTACACCATCTACTCGGTCGCCAACGTCACGAAGACCCTGAGCGGCATCGAGGGCGACCCGATCAACATCGTGCTCGCCACGGCCACCTCGGCCCCGCTCGGCGTGCCGACCTCCTTCACCATCTACGGGACGCTGCTCTCGCAGGGCGTCATCGGCAGCCGCACCATCACCGCCGCGGACCTCGCGCAGTTCGGCATCACGCCGCGCCCCAACGCGCCGCTCGAAGTCCGCTTCCGCGTCGAGCCGCACTACGAGACGCCGACCACGTACCAGGCGAGCACCGGAATCCAGCAGGACGTGGGGCGCGGCATCTCGCTTGAGCTGAGCTACCTCTTCACGCGCGGGCTGCACCTGACGCGCAACCGCGACGTCAACCAGTACAAGTCTTCGCTGGTGGTGACGGGGACGACCGAGCCCTGCTTCTTCCGCCTCGGCGCCAACCCCGCGACCTGCACGGGGGCGGCCGCGTCGTCCGACTTCGTCAACCCGCTCCGGCTCCAGGACAACGTCTACGAGTCGTCGGCCAACAGCTTCTACCACGCGGCCACCATCTCGGTGCAGCGCCGCTTCGCCAACCACTTCAGCCTCAACGCGCACTACACCTTCGCCAAGTCCATCGACGAGGTGACGGACTTCAACAGCGACTGGTCGGCGGAGAACCCGCTGAACGTGCGGCTCGACCGCGCGGTCTCGGCCTTCGACCAGCGCCACCGCGCCGTCTTCAGCGGCGTCTTCGCCAGCCCCTTCGAGGGCGACTCGGCCGCGGACAAGGTCTTCGGCGACTGGGTCTTCTCGCCCATCTTCGTCGCGGGCGCGGGCCGCCCGTTCAACCTCCTGCTCGGCTTCGACGCCAACAACGACGGCCGCTCGCAGTCCGACCGCCCGTTCACCGTCGGCCGCAACACGGGACTCGGGGAGCCCTTCTACAGCTTCGACGCGCGGCTCGCGCGCCGCTTCCACTTCGACGAGGACAAGTTCCTTGAGCTGACGTTCGAGGGCTTCAACCTCTTCAACCGGACGAACCTCGCGGGCATCAACAACGTGGTGGGGAGCCTGCCGGCCGCCCAGCTCCGCGAGCTCGCCTCGACGCGCGCGCGCGGACGGCGCACCGCCGCGCCGACCGAGCCGCTCGGCTTCACCTCGGCCGCCAACCCGCGGCAGTTGCAGTTCGGCGTCCGCTTCAACTTCTAGGTCGGGGAGTTAACCGCGGAGGCACGGGGGGCGCGGAGGTGGCACGGAGGGTCGAATTAACTCTGTGCCACCTCCGCGCCCTCCGTGCCTCCGCGGTTAATTTATTCTCTGTTACACTCAACCGCCGACTGCTATAGAATCGCGGCACACATGCCCCCGCCCTCCGTAGAGTTCAAACGCCGCCTGCGCTGGGCCGACGCCGACGCGGCCGGCCGCCTGCACTTCCCGCGCATCTTCGAGATCGTCGAGGAGGCGGAGGGCGAACTCCTGCGCGGCCTGGGCCGCCCGCTCGACCTGCGCGAGCGCACCTACGACTTCCCGCGCGTCCACCTCGAATGTCAGTTCAAGCGCGTCCTCGAACTCGACGCGCCGTTCCGCCTGCTCTTCACCGTCGGCCGGCTCGGCCGCACCTCGATACGCTACGACTACAAGGTCTTCGACGCCTCGGAGCAGCTCGCCGTCGAAGGCACGATGACCGTCGTCGTCATGCGGCACGGCGCGCCGGCCGAGATACCGCCGGCCCTGCGCGCCGCGCTCGCCGGCGAGGCCGTTTGAAGTCTTAATCCGTTCTTACAGGAGAGAGCCGATGCAAAGCGTCAGGTTTCACGAGTTCGGCAACCCGGCCGACGTCCTGCGCGTCGAGGACGTGCAAAGGCCCGAGCCGGGCGCCGGCCAGGTCCTCGTCCGCATGCGCGCGCGCCCCATCAACCCGTCCGACCTGCTCACGGTGCGCGGCCTCTACGGCTCTCTGCCGGTGCCGCCCGCGACGCCCGGGCTCGAAGGCATGGGCGAGGTCGCGGAGGTCGGCGGGGGCGTCACACACCTGCGCGCGGGCCAGCGCGTGATACCGCTCGGCGTGGCGGGCACGTGGCAGGAGTTCGTCGTCGCCCCGGCCGCGCAGCTCATCCCGGTGCCCGACTCGATCAACGACCGGACGGCCGCGCAGTTCGTCGTCAACCCCCTGACGGCCTGGATCATGACCGTCGAAGAACTCGCCTTGCGGCCCGGCGAGTGGCTGTTGCAGACCGCCGCCGGCTCCACGCTCGGCCGCGTCGTCTTGCAGATCGCGAAGCAGCGCGGCTTCAAGACCGTCAACGTCGTGCGCCGCCGCGAGCAGGCAGAGGAGTTGAAGGCGCTCGGCGCGGACGCTTGCATCTGCACCGACGAGGAGGACATACCCGAGCGCGTCAGGGAGATAACCGGCAGGGAAGGTCTGCGGAAGGCCATCGACGCGGTCGGCGGCGAGACCGGCGCGGCCGTGCTGAGCGCGCTCGGGCGCGGCGGCGTGATGCTCGTCTACGGGCTGCTCTCGGGCCGGCCGATGCCGGTCGACGGCGGCCGCATGATCTTCACCTCTTCGACGGTGCGCGGCTTCTGGCTCGGCGAGTGGATGCGCTCGGCCCCGCCCGAGCGGCAGCAGGCCGTCACCGGCCAGATGCTCCGCGCGATGGCCTCGAACGAAATCGTCCCGCCCGTCGAGGCCGAATACCCGCTCGCCGAAATCCTCGCCGCCGTCTCGCACTCCGAGCGCCCCGGACGCAGCGGCAAAGTTCTACTCGTCGGCTGAATCTTCGGTAAGGGAAATTAACAGGGATGGACAGGACGAGCAGGATGGCGATTAAGGATTTACAGCGGCGTGCGTTCGGATGCGACCGGCGCATGGCGAAGCAGGTCGGAACCACCCGCGGTAGCGGGTGGGTCGGTGCTAATCGGCGGCGCCGTTCGGCATAAGATTTCAAATTTGAAATTTCAAATCTGTATATCTTCCATCCTGCGCATCCTGTCCATTGTTAATTCATTTTCCCTTAGGCCGAGTCACCAGCGGATGATGCCGCGCGCGCCTTCGCCCCCGGCGAGCGCGTCGAGCGCGTCGTTGATGTCTGCGAGGGCGTACGTGCGCGCGGCGAGTTCGGCGAGTTTGAGCTTACCTTCGCGGTAGAGCTCGACGAGGCGCGGCACGTCTCTGGCGGGTTGGCCCGAGCCGTAGAGCGAGCCGACGAGGCGCTTCTCCTGCATGACGAAGGGGAAGAGCGGGAATGCCGCCGTCGCGTCGAGGCGTGCCAGGCCCGTGACGACGACCGTGCCGCCCTTGCGCGCGAACGTGAGCGCCTGCGCGAGCGTGGCGGGCGCGCCCACCGTGTCGAAGACGTAGTCGGCGCCGCGCCCTCCGGTCAGTTCCCTCAACTGCTCCGCCACCTTCTCCCCCGACGCATCTATCACGTCGGTCGCGCCGAACTCGCGCGCGAGGCGGAGCGGCTCACCCCGCGTGTCGAGCGCGACTATCGCCGCGCAGCCCGCGAGCCTCGCGCCCTGCACGACGTTGAGGCCGACGCCGCCCACGCCGATGACGGCGACCTTCGACCCGGGCTCGGGGCGCGCCGCGTTCAGGACGGCGCCGACGCCCGTCACGACCGCGCACCCGAGCGTCGCCAGCGCCTCGAACGGCACGTCCTCCGGGACGGCGATGACGCCCTCTTCGGCCACCACCGCGAAGTCCGCGAAGCAGGCCGTGCCGTTGTAGTGCGCCAGCCTCTGCCCCCGCGCGCTCAAAAGCGTGTCGCCCGCCGGCAGGCGGTTCCGGTACGTCGTCCGCTCCAAACGATCACAGAGAACGGGGCGTCCTTCCCTGCACGGCGCGCACGCCCCGCACGGCGGCGCCCAGCAGAAGACGACCCGGTCGCCCGGCTTAACGTTCTTCACGCCCCCGCCGGTCTCGCGCACGACCCCCGCGCCCTCGTGCCCGAGCACGAGCGGCGTCCGCGCCGGCCACTCGCCGCGCGCCGGGTGCAGGTCGCTGTGGCACACGCCCGCGGCCTTCAACTCCACCAACACCTCGCCCGCGCGCGGCCCGCCCAGCTCCGCCCCCTCCACCGAGAGCGGCGCGCCCTGCTCCCACAATATTGCCGCGTTGATGTTCATCACGATAAGACACCCTATGTCTGTTTTCAGTCGGGTGGAGTCGGAACAGATTAACCACAGAGACACGAGAGACACAGCTTTGTCTTTAGACTTCAACAAGCTGTGCCTCTGTGTCTCTGTGGTTAATCGTTTCTCCCCACCCTCAAGAGAACCGAATCAAAACCTTTCCGCGAGCGCGGTCGCGATGTGCGCGAGCCACAAGACGCGCTCGCCTAAGCCCGCGAAGCGCGGGTCGTCGGTCTGCCCCCGCCGGTAGCGGAAGAATATCTGTTGCAGGACGACGGCCAGCTTGAAGACGGCGAAGACCTCGTAGAAGCCGACGCCCGACAGGTCTCGCCCCGTGCGCGCGCCGTAGCGTTCCAGAACCTCCTCGCGCGTGAACCAGCCCTCGCGGTTCGGCACCGCCGAGACGGTGTCGCGCCGCCCGCCCCCCGCCGTGTGCACCCAGTAGCCGAGCAGAATCCCCAGGTCGACCAGGGGGTCGCCGACCGCGCTCATCTCCCAGTCGAAGACGCCGACCACGCGCCCCACGTCCCCCGCGTCGAGCATCACGTTGTCGAGCTTGTAGTCGCCGTGGACGAGCGTCGGGCGCGCGGGGTCATCCGGGAGGCGCCCCGCGAGCCAGGCCGCGAGCGCGTCCATCTCCGCCAGCTCGTCGGTCTGCGAACGGCGCCAGCGCTCGGCCCACCCGCGCACCTGGCGTTCGACGAACCCCGCCGGCTTCCCCAGAGAGTCGAGCCCGTGCGCGCGCACATCCACCGCGTGCAGTTCGGCGAGCGCGTCGACCAGCGCCGCGCTCGCGCGGCGGCGTTCCACGGGCCTGCCCTCCAGCTCGGGCGGCTCTTCGCTCCTCACCACGAGCCCGCGCCGCCGCTCCATCAGGTAGAAGACCGAGCCGACGACCTCCGCGTCCTCACACAGCAGGTACGGCCGCGGCGCGAGCGGGAAGACCGGGTGCAGCGCTTCGAGTATGCGGAACTCGCGCGCCATGTCGTGCGCCTTCGGCGCGACCGGGCCGAAGGGCGGCCGCCGCATCACGAACTCGCGCCCGCCGAAGCGCAGAAGGTACGTCAGGTTCGAGTGGCCGCCCGGGAACTGCTCGACCGCCGGCGGTAAAGTTAAGTCAACATCCCCGCCGACGACTTCGGGCAAACGCGCGCGCAGATATCCCGCGAGCGACTCCCAGTCGAGCTGCTCGCTCTCGCGCACCGGCCTCGTGTCGGGGGATTGATTCATCGGCTCGTCGGGTCAGCGATTCATTGCGTCGCCGATTCAATCAGTCCGCGTCTCGAATGACCCGAGGAACCGACGAATCAACTCCTGAAGATGATGCAGGTCGTGGTGGCGTGTGCGTAGAGCTTGCCCGCGGCGTCGAGCACCTTGCCCTCGGCCGTCGCGGTGCGCCCGCCGACGTGTATGACGCGCGCCTCGCAGCGCACCTCGCCCGTCTCGGCCGTCATCGCGCGCACGAAGTTGACTTTAATCTCAAGCGTCGTGTAGCCCGCGCCGGCCGGGAGCACCGAATGCACCGCGCACCCCATCGCCGAGTCGAGCAGCGTCGCGGCGAGCCCGCCGTGCACGACGCCGATGGGGTTGTAATGGTACTCCGCCGGCTCGACCGTGAAGACCGCGCGCCCCTCTTCCAGCTCGGCCAGCCCGAAGTTCATGAGCGCACTGATCGGCGGGCGCGGCAGCTCGCCCGAGACGACTTTTCTCAAGAACTCCAACCCCGTCAGCCCCCGCGCCGCCTCGGCCAACGCACGCGGGTCTTCCCAACCGAACGTGCGCGTCCGCCCGCCGTTCTCGTTTTCGTCGCCCATAGTCTCCTTAAACGTTCAGGCGTAATAACGCACCAGCCACTCCGCGACGCAGCAGGGCTTGTCGCCGCCCTCGCGCTCGACCGACACCTCCCAGGTGGCCTGCGCGCCGCCCCTGAACTCTTCGAGCGCCGCCAGCCTGAACCGCCCGCGGATGCGCGAGCCCGCGGGCACGGGCGCGGCGAAGCGCACGCGGTTCAGACCGTAGTTGATGCCCATCCGCAGGCCGCCGACCGTCATCGCCGTCCGCCCCATCTCGCTCAGCAGCGACAGCGTCAGGAAGCCGTGCGCAATTGCCCCCCGGAAAGGCGACTCGCGCGCCGCGCGCCCCGGGTCGGTGTGAATCCACTGCCGGTCTTCGGTCGCCTCCGCGAACCGGTCGATCCTCTCCTGGGAGACCTCGACCCACTCGCTCAACGCGACCTCGCGCCCGACGAACTCGCCGAGCTTCGCCACACTCTCGATTTCAGTCATAAGCAAGTAGAAAGTAGTCAGCAGTCAGTAGTCGGTAGTCGGTAGAAAAACCGTCGGCGTTTGAACCCGCCGGTCGTCATAGTCGGCGACAGCAAGGCGGAGCCCTACTGTCTACTGAACTACTGCCTACTGTCTACGTCGTATTTCTTCAACTCCATCCGGGCGATTGCTTCCGTGTGGACTTCGTCGGGGCCGTCGGCGAGGCGGAGGGTGCGCGCGTTGGCCCACATCGCGGCGAGCGGGAAGTCTCCGGAGACGCCCGCGCCGCCGTGCGCCTGCACGGCACGGTCGAGGACGGCGAGCGCGACGTTCGGCGCGACGACCTTGATCATCGCGATCTCCCTCCGCGCCGCCTTGTTGCAGACCGTGTCCATCATCAGCGCCGCCTTCAGAGTCAGGAGCCGCGCCTGCTCGATCTCCGTCCTCGACTTCGCGATGTCGGCGCGGAGCGTCCCCTGCGCCGCCAGGGGCTTGCCGAAGGCCACGCGCTCCGAGACCCTTCGGCACATCAGTTCGAGCGCGCGCTCGGCCATCCCGATCAGGCGCATGCAGTGGTGTATGCGGCCCGGCCCCAGGCGCCCCTGCGCGATCTCGAAGCCGCGCCCCTCGCCCAGCAGGATGTTCGACGCCGGGACACGTACACCCTCAAACGTCACCTCGGCGTGCCCGTGCGGCGCGTGGTCGTAGCCGTAGACCGTGAGCATCCGGCGGACGCGCACGCCCTCCGCGTCCAGCGGGACGAGGATCATCGACTGCTGCCTGTGCTTCGGCGCGCCGGGGTCGGTCTTGCCCATGAAGATAGCGACCTTGCAGCGCGGGTCGCCCGCGCCGCTCGTCCACCACTTGCGCCCGCTGACGACGTACTCGTCGCCTTCACGCCTGATGCTCGATTGGATGTTGGTCGCGTCGGAGGACGCGACCTCCGGCTCGGTCATCGCGAAGCACGAGCGTATCTCGCCCGCGAGCAGCGGCCGCAGCCAGCGCTCCTTCTGCCCTTCGGAGCCGTAGCGGACGAGCACCTCCATGTTGCCCGTGTCCGGCGCGCTGCAATTAAAAATCTCCGGCGCGAAGTGGACGGAGCGCCCCATCAGCTCCGCCATCGGCGCGTACTCAAGGTTTGAGAGCCCCGCCCCGTACTCGCTCTCCGGCAGGAACAGGTTCCAAAGCCCCTCGGCCTTCGCCCTCTCCTTCAACTTCTCCGACACGGGGACGGGCAGCCAGCGGTCGCCCTGCTCTATCTGTTCGTGGAACTTCTTCTCGTTCGGGTAGATGTGCTCCGCCATGAACTCGCCGAGCCGCCGGTAAATATCCTTCGCGCGCGGCGAGACCTGAAAGCCGAGGTACGGGTCAGCATTTTCCATCGGTCGATTTACACTCCCGTTGCCGGCTTGGCTGAGTTTAAGCGGGGACTATTTTCAACGCGGAGGGCGCGGAGGCGCAGAGGGCGCGGAGAATTTAGAATGTGAGATTTCAAAGTTGAAATCTTAAACCCTCCGCGCCCTCCGCGTTAAATCCTGTCCCCCGCCGGACGCTACAACGAATCAATCACACCTGTAGATTCTCGAAGACGGTCGCCGCGCCCTGCCCGCCGCCCACGCACATCGTGACGAGGCCGTAGCGCGACTTGCGCCGACGCATCTCGCCCATGAGCTGCACCGTCAGCTTCGCGCCCGAAGCGCCGAGCGGGTGGCCGAGCGCGACCGCCCCGCCGTTGACGTTCACGCGCTCGTCGTCCATCCCCAGCTCGCGCATCACCGCGATGGCCTGGCACGCGAACGCCTCGTTCAGCTCTATCAAGTCGATGTCGTCCAGCTTCAGCCCCGCGAGCTTCAGGGCCTTCGGCACGGCCGCGACCGGCCCCATGCCCATGATCTCGGGCGGCACGCCGCCCACCGCGTACGAGACGAAGCGCATGAGCGGCTTCAGCCCCAACTCTTCGGCCCTCTCCCTCGACATGACGACGACGCCGGCCGCGCCGTCCGAGGTCTGGCTTGAGTTGCCGGCCGTCACCGTCCCCTTCGCGTGGAAGACTGGGCGCAGCTTCGCCAGGCCCTCCGGCGTCGTGTCGGGCCGCGGCCCCTCGTCCGTGTCGAACGTGACGCGCTTCTCACGCACCCGCCCGCCCTCGCCCACTTCCCTGACTTCGACTTCGAGCGGGACGATGCCGTCGTCCTTCAACTTCCCCTCCCCAATCGCCGCGAGCGCGCGCCGGTGGCTGCGGTAGGAGAAGGCGTCCGCCTCCTCGCGCGTCACCCTGTAGTCGCGCGAGACGTTCTCGGCCGTCAGCCCCATCGAGAGGTAGACGCCCGGCCTGTGCTCGACGAGGTACGGGTTCGGCCTGAACTTCGTGTTGCCGCGCAGCATCGACATCGACTCCGTCCCGCCCGCGACGACGCACTCGGCCATGCCCGCCATGATGCGCTCGGCGGCCATCGCGATGGTCTGCGACCCCGAAGAGCAGAAGCGGTTCACGGTCACGGCCGGCACCTCGTGCGGCAGGCCGGCCCTCAAGGCGGCGATGCGCGCGACGTTCGTCCCCGACTCGCCCTCCGGCGTCGCGCACCCCAGTATCACGTCGTCAATCGTCTCCGGCGGCAGCCCGGGCACGCGCCTCAGCAAGTCCTCGATGACGGCCGCGGCCATGTCGTCCGGCCTCACCGTGCGCAGACTCCCCCGCGGCGCCTTCCCCACGGCCGTCCTCACGCCGGCCACGATCACTGCTTCTCTCATAAAGACCCTTCCTTGTTCACACCTCTTGATTTCAAATTTGAAATCTCAAATTTCAAATCCTGATCACGCCCTCGGCCTCGCCCGTCATCACCTCTTTGCCGTGCTGGTTGCGGCAGACCCAGGAGGACTTCAACTGCGTGTACGGCCCCGCGTCCGTCAGCCCTTCAATCGTCACCTCGCAGCGCACCGTGTCGCCGCTGTAGACGGGGCGCTGGAAGCGGAACGTCAACCGGCGCGCGATGAAGTTGATGTCGCCGCCGATCTTCGTCGGCAGCGTCGCCGTCAGCAGCCCGTGCACCATCAGACGCCCCGACTCGTCGGGTCGCAAATGGTGCTCGCCCCCGTCGCCGGAGTACTCCGCGAACCGCCGCACGTCCTCCGCGGTGAACGTGCGCTCCCAACTCACCACGTCGCCGACCTTCATCGCGCCTCCCCGAAAAACAGTAGACAGTAGTCAGTAGTCAGTAGTCAGTAGTCAGTAAGGCTCCGCCTACTGGACGTTGACGATGAGAAGCGCACGGTTCGGGCGATGAATGCTTTTCTACTGACTACTGTCTACTGTCTACTGTCTACTTCCCCCTGAACAGCATGCACGTCGCCGTGCCGTGCGCGTAGAGTTTCCCCGCGGCGTCCGTGATGCGCCCCTCGGCGGTGGCGACGCGGCCCCCGGCGTGGAGCACCTCGGCCTCGCAGCGCACCTCGCCCGTCCCGCGCCGCATCGGCCGCACGTAGTTGATCTTCATCTCCAGAGTCGTGAAGACGCGCCCCGCCGGCATCACCGTGTTGATGGCGCAGCCCAGGGCCGAGTCGAGCAGCGTCGCCGCCAGGCCCCCGTGCGCGATGCCGAGGCCGTTGTAGTGGCGCTCGTCCGGCTCGACGGCGAAGACGGCGCGCCCCTCCTCGACCTCGACGAGCCGCATGTTCATCAGACGCGCCATCCCCGAAGGCTCGCGCTCGCCCGTCATGAGCTGGCGCATGTATTCGAGCCCGCTCAAGGCGCGACGCTCCTCCGTCCTGCCCTCGTGCTTTTCGTCTTCGGCCGTGCGCGTCATCAACTCTCCCCTCAGTCTAATTCCGCAGGGGCTTCCCCGTCGAAAGCATGTGCGCGATGCGCTCCTGCGTCTTCGGCTCGCCGCAGAGCGAGACGAAAGCCTCGCGTTCGAGGTCGAGGAAGTACTGCTCGTCCACCCACTGCGCCGAAGAGACGCTGCCGCCGCACAAGACCCACGCGACCTTGCCCGCAACGTGCAGGTCGTACTCGCTCATGTAGCCGCCCTGCTGCATGACGTAGAGCCCCGCGCGCAGGGCGGCGAGCGCGTCGCGCCCGGCCGCGTAACAGTTCTTCGCGCCGCGCACCGGCGGCGAGTAGCCCGCGTCGGAGAGTTCGAGCACGAGCCGCTTCGCCTCGGCCAACTGGTGGTCGCGGTTCATCACGATCAGGTCGGCGTCGGTCAGGTATCCGAACGCGCGCGCCTCGGCGGCGCTGGTGGAGACCTTCGCCGTGGCGATTGTTTGCAAAGCCTGTTGGAGAAAAGGCACCGGGTCGGCGTTGCCCGCCGCGCGCATCGGCGGCGAGACGACGCGGCGGACAAGCTCCTTGCACCCGCCCGCGCCCGGTACGAGGCCGACGCCGACCTCGACCAGGCCCATGTAAGTCTCGGCGGCGGCCGACGCGCGCGCGCCCGCCATCGAGACCTCGCAGCCGCCGCCGAGCGTCCGCCCCGCGGGCGCCGTCACCACCGGCTTCGAGCAGAAGCGCACGGCCGCCAGCGCGTCCTGCATTCCCTTCACTGCCTTCTCAATCGCGCCGAAGTCGCCCACGCCGCCCGCGAGGTTCGCGCCGACGGAGAAGTCGGCGGCCTCGTTCCCTACGACGAGCCCGCGCCAGTCGCCCGCCTCGACCTCCTCGACCGACGCGAGCAGCATCTCCCTGATGTCGCCGTCGAGCGTGTTCAACTTGGTGTGGAACTCAAGGCAGGCCACGCCGTCGCCGAGGTCGACGAGGCTCGCGCCGCGGTTCCCCCTCAACACGCGCCCGGACGACTTCAGCCGCGCGAGTTCGACCTTCAACTCGTCCGGAGCTTCGGAGACGTAATCGCCGCGCGCCGGGTCGTAGTAGGAGAGCGCGCCCTCCGTCTCGCGGTAGAAGGTCGTGTGCCCCGCGTCGAGCATCTCTTTCACCCAACCCGCGACCGCGACGCCTTCCTTCTCCATCCCCGCCGCGGTCTCGCGCACGCCGAGCGCGTCCCAAAGCTCGAACGGCCCCAGCTCGTGCGAGTAGCCCCAGCGCATCGCTCGGTCGATGTCGATGAGGCGGTCTGCGATTTCGGGCACGCGGCGCGACGCGTAGCCGAGCGTGTGGTAGACGGCGTGGCGCGCGAGTGCGCCGGCCTTGTCGTCCTGCCTGAGCACGAAGGCGAGGCGCTCGGGCAGGGAT
The DNA here is from genome assembly GCA_036389235.1 of Pyrinomonadaceae bacterium. Taxonomy (GTDB): domain Bacteria; phylum Acidobacteriota; class Blastocatellia; order Pyrinomonadales; family Pyrinomonadaceae; genus QHXN01. Next base: position 15,473 of record DASVQJ010000156.1, read on the forward strand.
TTAATCTTGTGGGCCTCCTTGATAGAAGGGATGTCGGGCTCGCGCCGCTCGCGGTACTCCAACGTCTCAAGGTCGAGCGAGAGGATGTCGGACTTGCCGCCCTTCGGCGGCTTCCTGTAGAACCCCTGGCCGGTCTTGTCGCCGAGCCGGCCGCGCTCCATCTGCGTCGTGCGCAGGCTCCCGAGGTTCTGGTTGCGCAGGACCTCGCGCGTCTCGTCGTCGGGGATGAGGCCGTACAGGTTATCGCCGACCGAGCTGGACACGTCGAGTCCGACGAGGTCTTGCAGGCGGAAGAGCCCCGTCTTCGGCCGCCCGATGAGCGGGCTCAGGATCGCGTCGGCCTCTTCGACCGTGTACCTGTTCTCCAGGACGAACCCGAGCGTCGAGGCGCCGAGGACGGAGCCGAGCCGGTTGGCGATGAAGTTCGGCGTGTCCTTGCAGACGACGACGCCCTTGCCCAGACGGCGCTCGGCGAAGTCGGTCATGAACTCGACGACCTCGGGCTTCGTCTCCGCCGTCGGGATGACTTCGAGCAGCTTCATGTAGCGCGGCGGGTTGAAGAAGTGCGTGCCGAGGAAGTGCGCCCTGAAATCTTCGGAGGTCTCCGCGGCGATGGTGGAGATGGGGAGCCCTGACGTGTTGCTCGAAACGATGCTGCCCGGCCTCCTCGCGCGCTCGACGCGCGCGAACAGCTCCTGCTTCGGCCGAAGCTGCTCGACGACGGCCTCGACGATCCAGTCGCCCTCCGACACCCAGTCGAAGTTGTCTTCGAGGTTGCCCGCGGTCACAAGCTCCGCGGCCTCGGGCGTGAAGAATGCCGCGGGCTTCGACTTCTTCAAACGTTCGAGCGACGCGTTGACGAGGCGGTTGCGCACCTGCGGGCTTTCGAGTTTAAGCCCCCTCTTCTCTTCGTCGGGCGTCAGCTCCTTCGGCGCCACGTCCAAAAGGTAGACGCGCAGCCCCGCGTTGGCCGCGTGCGCGGCGATGCCGCCGCCCATCGTGCCGGAGCCGATGACCACGACTCGCTTGATTGTGTAGCTCATCTAGTTCTCACGCCCTTCGAACAGGTCGGGGTCGGTCTTGCGCAGTTGCTTGAGGAAGTCCTGCCAGAGGAGCGGCAGCACCGGCATGCGCCCGATCTCCGCCTTCGCGCGCCGCGCCGCGGCCGGCGCAATCGCCACCGGCTCGCGGCCGAGGTCGCGCGCCGCCTGCGCCACCGAGAGGTTGCGCCGCGCCATGCCTTCGAGCAGGGACATGCGGACGAAGGCGAGCTGTATGTTCTCGCCGGTGGCGATGGCGCCGTGGTTCGGGAGGATGACGACCGGCCTCTCGCGCAGCGCGTCGGCGACCGGCATCACGCGCTCCTCTTCGGAGGCGATGCCCTCGTAGTCCTCCTCGACCATCCCGACGTCGTCCGCGAGCAGGCAGCTCTCCTGGTCGTAGACCTCCGGCACGACGCGCAGCGCGCTCAGGGTGACGACCGCCGAAGGGTGCGTGTGCGCGACGGCGACCGCCCGCGGGTTCTCGCGGTGGATGACGCCGTGCAGCCGTATCGTGTCGTTGACGTAGGCGTCCCCCTCCAAGACCTTGCCCGCGAAGTTGGCGCGCACGACGTTCTCCGGGCGGAGCGTGGCGAAGGAGGGGCCGTAGTGGTTGACGAGCATCTCGTCGGGGCCGACGGCGACGCTCAAATGGCCCGCGTTGGCGACGCTCAAACCCTGCCGGTAGAGCAGACGCGCCGCGCAGCAGATGTCGAACTTGATGGCTTCGTGGTCGTTCATTGTTTATTTACTCTACACGTTTTACAGCCCGCCGGTCACTTCGAGCACCTGGCCGGAGACGTAGTCGCTCAAAGGAGAGGCGAAGAAGAGGACGGCGCCGGCCGCCTCCTCGGGCGTGCCGCCGCGCCCCGCGGGGATGAGCCGGAAGGCGACCTCGCGGTTCGCCTGCGGGATGCCGAGCGCGATGTCGGCCGACTCGCGCGCCAGCCGCTCGCCCGCCTCCTTCGCCTGCGTCAGGCGCGTCTCGATGAAGCCGAAGGCGATGGCGTTGACCTGTATGTTGAACTGCCCCCACTCCTTCGCGAGCGTCTTCGTGAGGCCGACGACGCCCGCCTTGCCCGCCGCGTAGTTGGCCTGGCCGGCGTTGCCGCGCGTGCCCGTCGTCGAAGAGACGTTGACGATCTTGCGCGCCTGCGCGCGGCCCCGCTCCTCCTTCTCGCGCTTGGCGGTCTCGCGCAGGTAGCCGGACGCGGCGCGGATGATGCGGAAGGGCGCGGTCAGGTGTACGTCCAGCATCGCCTGCCACTGCTCGTCCGACATCTTGTGCGCCGTGCCGTCCCAGGTGTAGCCGGCGTTGTTGACGACGATGTCGAGCCGCCCGTACGCGTCGAGCGCCGCCGCGACGACGCGCGGCCCGAACTCCGCGGCCGTCACGTCGCCCGCGACCGCGACGGCGTCGCCGCCCGCGCCCTTCAAACCTTCGGCCGCCGCCCGCGCGGGCTCCTCGTCGATGTCCGAGAGCACCACGCGCGCCCCGTGCGCCGCGAACAGCTCCGCGCACGCACGCCCGATGCCCCGCGCCGCGCCGGTGATGATGGCGACCTTGCCTTCGAGTAGTTGCATAAACTCTTAAACTTGCTTGCGACGCCGTAGCGGTCAGAGCCACCCGCGGCAGCGGGTGGTTCGTTGTTACCCGGGCGCGCCGCGTCGCAACGGCCCACCCGCTGCCGCGGGTGGTTCTGACCTGCTTTGCTCAGCCCTTCGACTGCTCCTCCTCGCGCAGGACGCGGTGGAGGATTTTGCCGACGGCCGTCTTGGGGAGGCTTTCGCGAAGCTCGACCTTCGAGGGGACTTTGAACTCGGCGAGGCCGCGCTTGCAGTGTTCGGTCAGCTCCTCGGCGGTGGCCGTCGCGCCGGCCTTGAGGACGACGCAGGCTTTGACGGCCTCGCCGCGGTAGGCGTCGGGGATGCCGACGACGGCGGCCTCCATCACGGCCGGGTGCTCGTAGAGCACGCCCTCGACTTCGGACGGGTAGACGTTGAAGCCGCTCACGATAATCATGTCCTTCTTGCGCTGGACGATGTACGTGTAGCCGTCCTCGTCCATGCGCGCCACGTCGCCGGTGTAGAGCCAAGTCCGGCCGGCGGCGTCCTGCCTGAGCGCGATGGCCGTCTCGTCGGGCCGGTTCCAGTAGCCCTTCATCACCTGCGGGCCGGCGATGCACAGCTCGCCCTCCTGACCGATTGCGACTTCCGTCTCGCCCGTTTCCAGGTCAACGATCTTGATGTCCGTGTCGGGCAGGGGCAGGCCGATGCTGCCGGGCTTGCGGCGGTCGAGCGCGGGCGTGGTGTGCGTGACGGGCGAGGCTTCGGAGAGTCCGTAGCCCTCTTTCAAAGTGCCGCCCGTCAGGCGCTCGAACTGCTCGATGACCTCGACGGGCAGGGGGGCCGAGCCGCTGTTGAAGTTGCGTATCTTGTCCAGCCCGTACTCCTTCGCCTTCGGGTGGTTGAGCAGGGAGATGTAGATGGTCGGGACGGCCGGGAAGAAGGTCGGCCGATAATCTCTTATCGCATTGAGCAACATCTCGACGTCATACTTCGGGATTAAGATTTGCTGCGCGCCGCGCCAGACGCCCTCCATCATGCCGACCGTGAAGCCGTAGATGTGGAAGTATGGGATGACGAGGAGGTAGCTGTCCTCGCCCCTGCGCAGTTCGGTGTGACCCCAGCAGCCGGTCTGGATGACGTTGGCGAAGATGTTGTAGTGCGTCAGCATCGCGCCCTTCGGCACGCCCGTCGTCCCGCCCGTGTATTGCAGCACGGCCACGTCCTCGGGCTCGATCTCTACGGAGGGCAGGTCGGGCTCTTCGACGGAGGCGAGCAGGTCTGCGAGTCTCCGCGTGCCTTCGACCTCCGGGCAGGGCGCGCTGGCGGCGGAGTACTCCATGACCGACGTGACGACGACGTGCTCGATGCCCGTCTGGTCTCTGACCGCGAGCGTGACGGGGGCGAGCACGTCGAGCGTCAGCAGCACGCGCAGGCCGCAGTCCTTCGCGACGACGGCGACCTCGCGCGGCGTGTAGAGCGGGTTGACGTTGACGACCACCGCGCCGAGCCGCAGGACGGCGAAGGCCGCGACGACGTACTGCGGGCAGTTCGGCAGCATGATGCCGACGCGGTCGTCCTTCCCCACGCCCAGCCCGTGCAGCGCCGCGGCCAGCCTGTCGGACTGCCCCTTCAACTGCGCGAACGTCATGTGCGCGCCGAGGAAGGCCGTCGCGGGACGGTCGGGCACCTCCGTGGCCGCCAGACGCAGAATCTCGTGCAGAGGGCGCCGCGGGTAGTTCATGTGCGGCCGCACCCAGTAGTCGTAACGCCCCAGCCACGGCCGCGCCGCGTAAGGCGACGCCGATTCCCTGCCCGCTTCCGCTTTGCTCATAACTCTCCTCAATAACGGGGTGTCGGGTGTCGGGTTTCATGTGCCGGGAAGAATCGGGGTTTAACCGACACCCGACACCTAAAACCCAACACCCTCTTAGACAATCGTGCGCCCGCCGTCAACAACTATCGTCTGGCCCGTGATGTAGTTCGAGGCGTCGGAGGCGAGGAAGACGGCGACGCCTTTGAGTTCGCCCGACAAGCCTACGCGCGGGATGGGGCTGCGCGCCTTGATGGACGCCTCGGCCTGCTCGATGACGGCGTCTGCGAGGCGCGAGTGGAAGAAGCCGGGGGCGATGGCGTTGACGCGTATGCCCTGCCGGCCCCACGTCGCGGCCAGCTCGCGCGTCAGCCCGAAGAGCCCGGCCTTCGACGCCGCGTAGCCGACGTAGTGCGGGCCGTCGGCCGACGACTGCAAGCCCGACACCGAAGAGACGTTGATGATGCGCCCGTAGCCGCGCTTCAGCATCTCGCGCCCGGCGGCCTGCGCGAAGAGGAACGCGCCCGTCAGGTTGACGCCGATGACACGCTCCCACTTGTCGAGCGGCATCTCCTCCGGGCGCGCGCCCCACGAGACGCCCGCGTTGTTGACGAGGATGTCGAGCCGCCCGTACGTCTCTACAGTTTTATCAACGACGGCCTGCACCTGCTCCTGCCTCGCCACGTCGCACAGCGTCCCTTCGGCCTTGAAGCCGCGGGCGCGAAACTCTCCCAGCGTAGGCCGCAGCCACTCCTCGCGCCGCGCGCACAGCATCAAAGACGCGCCCGCCTCCGCCAGCCCCTCGGCCATCTCCTTCCCCAGCCCGCGCGAGCCGCCCGTCACGACCGCCACGCGACCCGAGAGGTCGAACAGTTCCTTAACGTCTCTCGTCATCTTTTAGAAGGGTGATAAGTGATGAGTGATAAGTGATAAGACTAAAACCAGGCCCGCTGTTCTTTCTCATCACTCATCACTCATCACTTATCACTCATCACTTATCACTAGGCGAGCGATGCGCTCGCGGTGGAAGGTCGCGTCGCCGAATAGCGTCTCGGACGACTTGCTGCGCTTGTAATAGAGTTGCAGGTCGTGCTCCCACGTAAACCCGATGCCGCCGTGCACCTGCACGCCGCGGTTGGCGACCTCGCGGTACGCGTCGGAGCAGTAAGCCTTGGCGACGGAGACGGCGGCGCGGGCCGCCGCGTCGTTCTCGGTCAAAGCCCACGCGGCGTAGTACGCGGCCGAGCGCGCGCTCTCCGTCAGCAGGAGCATGTCGGCGCACATGTGCTGCACGGCCTGGAAAGAGCCGATGGGGCGGCCGAACTGCTGCCGCGTCTTCGCGTACTCGACCGACGTGTCCAGAACCCACTGCATCCCGCCGACCATCTCCGCGCACAGCACGGCGGTCGCCACCTCCGACGCGCCGCGCAGCGCCCCGCGAGCGTCGCCGTCCGCGCCGAGCGCGTCCGACTCGGGCACGCTCACGCCCTCGAACACGACCTCGTAGAGTTTACGCGTCGCGTCCATCGAAGGCATCGGCCTGACCGTCAGCCCTTCCGCCCCGCGCCCGACGGGCAGCAGCGCCAGCGAGTCGCCGTCGCGCGCCACGCAGACGATCACGTCCGCGACCCCCGCGTCCGGCACGAACAGCTTCCGGCCCGTCAGCCTGAAGCTCCCGCCGCCGCGCGCCGCCCCGAGCCTGACGGCCTCCGCGTCCCAGCTCGCGCCCTCTTCGAGCAGCGCGACCGTCGCCTTCGACTCGCCCGCCGCGATTGGTTCGAGATACCGCGCACGCTGCCCGGGGCTGCCCGCGCGCTCGAAGAGGGCCGCCGCGAACAGCGTCGAGAGGAACGCGCCCGGCAGGCACGCGCGCCCCATCTCCTCGGCCACGGCCGCCATCTCGACCAGCCCCAGCCCGAGCCCGCCCTGCTCCTCCGGCACCACGAGCCCCGTCCAACCCTGTTCGGCCAGCGCGCGCCACAGCGCCTCGTCCTGCGCCGTCTCCGTCTCCATCAGCTCGCGCACGCGCCCCGGCCCGCACTCCCGCGCCAGCAGCGCCCGCGCCGACTCCTTCAACAACTTCTGCGGCTTGCTCAGGTCGAAGTCCATAGGCTTTGGTAAATGGTGAATGGTGAATGGTGAATGGTAAGAAGCAGTTTCTATTTACTATTCACCATTGACCATTCACCAACTCAGTAGCTCTTCGGCAGTCCGAGGACGCGCTCGGCGATGATGTTGCGTTGGATTTCGCTGGTGCCGGCCTCGATGGTGTTGCCGCGCGTGCGGAGGTAGGCGTACTCCCAGGCGCCCCGGTCGAACTCCTTGAGCTGGCCGTAGGGGCCGAGTATCTCCTGCGCGGCCTGCTGCGTGCGCTGGTTCATCTCGCTCCAGTAGAGTTTTTGAATCGAGCCCTCGGCGCCGGGGACGGCGGACTTGCTCAGCGACGTTAAGGCGCGGTTGGTGTTGAGGCGCAGGATTTCCAATTCGAGATACGCCTGCGCGAGCTTCTGGCGGACGAGCGGGTCTTCGCTCGCGGGGCGGCCGTCGCGCTCGACCGTCTTAGAGCGCGCGATGAGCGCTTCGAGCTGACGCTTGAAGACGACCTGAATCCCCGTCCCCAGGTTGGCGCGCTCGTTCATGAGGGCCGTGATGGCGGTCGTCCAGCCCTTGTTGACCTCGCCGAGAACCTGTGCGGGGCCGATGCGCACGTTCGAGAAGAAGACCTCGTTGAAGCCCGAGTCCCCCGACATCTGCCGCAGGGGCCGCACGTTGACGCCTTCGGCGTGCATGTCGGCGAGCAGGCAGGTGATGCCTTTGTGTTTCGGCGCTCCGGCGTCCGTGCGCACGAGCAGCAGGCACCAGTCGGCCATCTGCGCGAAGCTCGTCCAGATTTTCTGGCCGTTGACGACGAAATCTTCGCCGTCGCGCGCGGCCTTCGTGCCGAGCGCCGCGAGGTCGCTGCCGGCGTTCGGCTCGGAGAAGCCCTGGCACCAGATTTCCTCGCCCGAGAGAATCTTCGGCAGGTAGCGCGCCTTCTGCTCCTCGGTGCCGAGCGCGATGATGGTCGGGCCGACGAGCGAGAGGCCGATGGTTCCCACCAACTGCGGCGCGCCCGCGCGCGCCAACTCCTCCTGGAAGATGGCCTGCTCCATCAGAGTCGCGCCGCGCCCGCCGAACTCCTTCGGCCAAGAGATGCCGGCCCACCCGCCGTCGTAGAGCCTGCGCTGCCACGCGCGCAGGTACTCGACGTACTCGGCGCGGTCTTCCGAGCCGGTGCCGCCGCCCACCCACTCCTCCGGCACGTTCGCCGCCAGCCACGCGCGGAACTCGTCGCGGAACTCCCTCTCGCTCGGGGTTAAATTCAAGTCCATCGTCGCCCTCGTTCAGCCGCGTCAGCGGCGCTTGAATTTAGCCCGGCCTTTCAAGGCCGGGTTGAGGTGTGGTCGTCGTTTCGCCGCGTCGCGTCAGCGACGCCTGAACATTGCGGGCCGGTTCGAGCGTCGCTGACGCGACGCGCCACCCGCTAAACGTCGTCGTACCCGGCCTTTCAAGGCCGGGCTAAACTCAGGCGCCGCTCCGCGGCGACTCAGGCCGCGAAGCCTCCCACAGCAGTTCGGCCACGTCCATGACCTTCATGTCGCGGTCGCCTTTGCACGCGCCCACGCCGTCCTCCAGCATCGTCATGCAGAAGGGGCACCCGACGGCGAGCACGTCGGCGCCCGTCTCGACCGCCTCGCGCGCGCGCTCCTGGTTGACGCGCTTGTCGGGCGGCTCGTCGACGAAGCTCATGCCGCCGCCACCGCCGCAGCAGAAGCTGTTGTTGCGCGTGCGGCCCATCTCAATCGCCTCGGCGCGCGTCGAGATTTGCACGAGCCGCCGCGGCGCGTCGTAGACCCCGTTCTGGCGGCCGAGGTAGCAGGGGTCGTGAAAGGTTATCTTCTTCCCGCTTTCGGCGAGTGGCCGGAGCCTGCCTTCCTCGACCAGACGCGCGAGGAACTCGCTGTGGTGGAAGACCTCGAACGCGCCGCCGTACTGCGGGTACTCGTTCCGAAAAGTGTTGAAGCAGTGCGGGCAGGCCGTGACGACCTTCTTCACGCCGTAGCGGTTCAGGTTCC
>DASVQJ010000157.1:0-6191 GCA_036389235.1 Pyrinomonadaceae bacterium
CGAGCGCGACGCGGTCGAGCGAGGCCACGCGGCGCGAGTCGGCGGCCGCGATGTCGAGCGTAATCGGCCCCAGCTCGACGCCCTCGAAGCCGCTCGACAGCAGCGCCTGCACGGGGCCCGCCACCGAGCCGGCGGCCGAGATGCCCGCGCTCTGCGCCGAGAAGCGGCGCTCAAGCAGGATCGGCTCCTGCCCCTTCACTTCGATCTTCCCGCGGACGCTCACGGTCGATTCGCCCAGGCTGCGCTCGCTCGAGGTGAGCGTGCTGTAGACCGTCATGTTCAGGAGCAGCGGCGTCAGGAACTCGTCGTTGGCGACCTCGTAGCGGAAGGTCTCGACGTGGTCGCGGCTCGTGTGGAGGTTGATGGTGACGGGCACCATCTTCGGCGCGCGGCCGAGCCGGCCGTAGATGCCGGTCGAGCGATCCTGCGAGATGGCGCCGACCATCTGCCCCGGCACGGTCAGCTTGAAGGAGTTGAGCGTGTTCGGGATGACCGTGACGACCGCGGACTCGGACATCGGCATGTCGGCCGAGCCGAGGCTGAGGAACGGGTGGCCGAAGGCGTAGATGCGGTCGCCGTCGCGGTGGGTCACCGTGCCCGAGGCCGCGACCGAGTAGTCGCCGCGGATGAGCTCGACGCTGATCGAGGTGCCGGGCGCGAGCGTCTGCTCGGTCACCTTGCCGAGCGGCGTGATGGGCGCGGCGCCGCCGACGCCCGAGACGGGCAACAGCCCCTGAGACTGTAGCTGCGGCGTGAACTGCGAGACGGCCTGCGGCGAGAAGCCGTTGAAGACGAGCGGCGTCGCAATCGGCGCGAACTGCTGGCCGAGGAGCGCCGCCAAAGGCGACCCCGACGCGACCGGCGCGACGAAGCTGACGCCGCCCTGCTGCCCCTGCGGGAGCTGCGACTTCCAGTCGACGCCCGAGAGCTGCGAGTACGAGACGGCGCGCGGCTCGCGGAGGAAGCCGAGCTTGTCGCGGCCCTCGCTCGACTGCCGCCCCTGCTCGAACATCTCGATCATCTGCCTGATGGGCGTGATGCCGGCGATGGGCTCTTTCGAGAAGGGGAAGGCGTAGGCGATGGCGCCGACCAGCCTGCCGTCGATGTAGACGGGCGAGCCGGACATGCCCGCGAAGACGCTCGTGCGCTCGACCTGCGCGCCCGAGAGCTTCGCGATGATGACCGACTTGCGCGGCGCGGGGAAGCCGGGCAGCACGCCGAGGACTTCGAGCTGAAACTCTTCCGGCTCCGAGCCCGCGAAGACCGTCCGCGCGACGCCCTTCTGCCCCGTGCGTACGTCTTCGAGCGGGTAGTACTCGACGGCCCCGGGCGCGGCACCGGCGGTGCCCTGCGCCAGGCCCGTGAGCTGTAGGGCGAGGAAGAGTGCGAACAGGACGACGGCGTTTCTTCTCATCAAATTACCTCAGGAGGGAGGGCGGTCAAATTTTAACGAAGCGGCGGTTCGGCGGTTCAACCCTGTCCGAACACCTGTCGAAGGGGGAACGAGAAAGGAGCCCCGCGCTTGCCGACTATAAACGTGCCTTTCTCAAAGGGCAAGCTGCATCTTGCCCAAACAAGGATGAAGCCCGAACCCGCCGGGTTGCTTTGGGTTAAAGCCTTAATGGGATTACTTTTCCCGCGCAGACCTTCTCCGTTGCCGACTCAGTCCGGGGCGTGTTAGTTTCCGCCTTATTCTTATGACCGACATCGAAGGCTTCGTCCTGGCCGGCGGGCTTTCGAGCCGGATGGGGGCGGACAAATCCCTCCTGCGGCTCGGGCGTCGGACGTTCGTCGAGCGCGCGGCCGGCGCGCTCGCGGCCGTCTCGGACAGGGTGAGCGTCGTCGGCTCGCGCGCGGGGGTCGAGGCGCACGGGCTGGCGGTCGTGCGTGACCTACACGAAGGGCTGGGCGCTCTGGGCGGGCTGCACGCCGCGCTCGCCGCCTGCGGGGCGCCCTGGGCCGCGGTCGTCTCCTGCGACCTGCCCTTCGCCACGGGCGAGCTGTTCGCGCGGCTCGCGTCCCTGCGCGGCGCAGACGTGGACGCGGTCGCGCCGTTGCAGGAGGACGGACGGCCCCAGCCGCTCTGCGCGCTCTACGCGACCGCGCCCTGCCTCGGCGCGGCCGAGGGGCTCATCCGCGCGGGAGAGTTGCGGCCGCGCGTGCTGCTCCGGGCCGTGCGAACCCGCTGGGTTCAGTTCGAAGAGCTCTCCGACCTCGAAGGCTCCCGCCTCTTCTTCAGCAACGTCAACACCCCCGCAGACTACGAGGCGGCGGTCGAAGAGGATAAAAGGGGGCGTTGAGGACGAAAGACGGCGCCGCTTTCGTCGTCGGTTCATGAAAGCCGCGCCGTCTTTCGTCTTTACTTTTAACCTTCGCCTTTTGCCTTTTGGCTTTTGCCTTTACAATACTGGTGCCATGTCTCCTCGACGCCGAACCGGACGGAAAGCCTTAACGGCGCTGCTCCCCATCATCCTGTTGCTCGTGCTCGCCGTGATCGGCGTGACGGTGTGGCTGGTCTATTCGGCGACGCGCCCGCCGCGCCGCGCACACCTCGTCACGCCCGAGCAGTTCCTGCGCCTGAGCGACCGCGGCCTCCGCGCGACGGAGGAGAGCTGGGAGAACCGCGACGGCACGCGCGCGCGCGGCTGGCTCGTGCGCGGGGCGGAAGGCTCGCCCGCCGTCCTCCTCCTCCACGGCTACGGCGCCGACCGCTCCTGGCTCCTCAACCTCGGAGTGAAGATCAACGAGACGACCAACATGACGGTGCTCCTGCCCGACCTGCGCGGCCACGGGCAGGAGCCGCCGGTCGCGGCCACCTCCTTCGGCTGGGCCGAATCGGACGACGCGCTGGCCGCGCTCGAATACCTGCGCGGGCTCAAGTCGCCGCAGGGGCGCGCGCTGGCCGGCGGCCGCGTCGGCGTCTACGGCGTCGAGGCCGGGGCGTACGCGGCGCTCGCGGCGGCGCGGCGCGACGCGGCCGTGCGCGCCGTCGCGCTCGACTCCGTGCCCGACAACCCGGACGAGGTGCTGGCCGGCGCCGTCCGCGACCGCACGGGCTTTGACAACCGCCTGCTGCAAGCGCTCGCGCGATTCGGCACGCGCGTCTACTTCGCCGGGCGCTACAAGGCCGACGCGGCCTGCACGCTGGCCGAGGGGCTCGGCGACCGGCAGGTGCTCCTGCTCTCGGGCGAGGGCGCAGGGCGTCTGAAGCATACGACCGAGACGCTCGCCAACTGCTTCCCCGCCCGCGCCAACGTCGAGACGCACACAGACCTCCCGCTCACCGGCCTCGCCCTCGCCTCCGCCTCCCCCGAACAGGACGAAGCCTACGACCGCCGCCTGATTGATTTCTTCGACCGGACGTTGCGTTAAGGAAGAGTAGACAGTAGTCAGTAGTCAGTAGAAAAACAGGCGGCGCGTCTCAGCCATCAAGCCGGACGCGCCGCTTTGCCTTCCTACCGGCTACTGTCTACCGTCTACTGTCTACTCCTCACGTACACGAGCGCGTGGCGGCCGTTGAAGGCGACGCGTTTGGACTCAAGGCTCGGGTCTTCGAAGAGCTGGTGCTCGTCGTCGCGGTGGACGATGACGAGGGCGGCGCCGCCCTTGCTCCGCGCGAACTCGGAGACCTCGTTCGTGCCTTCCAGCTTGAGCGGCTCGCCGTCGGCGCCGTAGGCGAGGCGGCCGGGGGCGTAGAACTCAGACGTGCGCTCGACCGTGTGGAGGTTGACGACGGGCAGTTCGCCGAAGCCCTGCGCGGCGGCCTCGGCCAGCGTCGGGCCGAGCGTCTCCTTGCGCGTCAAGCGCCAGAGCACGCCCCCGTCGGCGACCAGCACCACCGTCAGGAGCGTCGCGCCGACGACCGAGACGGCGGCCACTTCCCTCCGCCTCGGCATCAAGAGCGTGACGAAAGCCGTGAGCCCCGCCGGCAACAGAAGCGCGGCCACGTAGGCGGGCGAGAGTCCCCGCAAGGCTTCGCCGAACTCGCCGGCGTGGAAGACCAGGAGCGCGACCCCCGCGCCGAAGGCCAGCAGCGCGAGCAGGCCCGTCAGCCTCATCGCCGCGAGCCCGCCCGCGCCGCGCAGGTAGCGGTGCAGCCCGTCGCCCGCCAGCAGCGCCGCGCCCGGCAACGCCGGCAGCACGTAGCCCGGCAGCTTCGACCCCGAAGCGGAGAAGAACAGCACCGGCACCACGAGCCACGCGAGGGCCAGAACCCTCAGCTTGCTCGCCGCGTCCTCCGCGCGCGCGTTCGTCCCCACGGCCCCCGCGAGCCCGCCCGCCAGGAACGCCGTCCACGGCAGCGCGAGCCCGAGCGTGACGGGCAGGTAGAACCAGAAGGGCTGCGGGTGGTGATACCTGTTCGAGACGTAGCGCTCGAAGTGGTGCTGCACGAAGAACTCGTCCGCGAACGCCCGGCCGTGCCGCGCGATGACCGGCCCGTACCAGACCGCCGCCACCATCAGCGCGAGCAGCGCCCCCCACGGCACGCCGAGTCTCAACAGCCCCGGCCAACGCCTGCGCACGGCGTAGTAGGCCACGACCACCCCGCACGGGATGACGACGCCCACCAGCCCCTTCGACAGCAGCGACACGCCGACGAAGCCGTAGAACCCCACGAGCCAGGTCTTACGGCCGGCGCCGCGCTCGACCTCGGAACTGTAGAAGCAGGCGAGCGCGCCCGTCACCGCCGTCGTCAAAAGCGTGTCGTAGCTCGACGCGCGCGCGAAGACGAGGAGCCCCAGCGTCGAAGCCGCGACGGCCGCGCAGGTCACGCCGAAGCCGCGCATGTCCTCCCTCGACTCGAACTCCGCGCGCCGCGCCGCCCAGCCCGCCAGCAGCACCGTCAGCACGCCCGACAGCGCCGAAGCCGCGCGGGCCGCGAACTCCGTCACGCCGAACAGCGCGTACGCCGACTCCATCAGCCAGTAGAGCAGCGCCGGCTTCTCGAACCAGGTGTGGCCGCCGAGCGTGGGCGTCACCCAGTCGCCGCGCGCGAACATCTCGCGCGCCACCTGCGCGTACCGCGGCTCGTCCGGCCCCAGCAGCGGCACCGCCCCGAGCCCGTAGAAGTAGGCCGCGCAGACCGCCCCGAACAGCACGACCCACGCGCGCTTTGCAAGGAGGAAACGTTGCAAGTATAGTCACCCGGAAAAGTAGTCAGTAGACAGTAGTCAGTAGACAGCAGGTTTGGCAAGCGGCGCTGTCGGCTCATCTCAACGACCGCCCGTGCCCTCCTGCTCTCTGACGCTCCGGGTTCTTTCTACCGTCTACCGACTACCGTCTGCTGACTACTTATGAAAACCATCCGCACAGCCGTCGTCGGCGTCGGCCACCTGGGCCGGCAGCACGCGCGGATACACGCGGCGCTGGCCGCCGAGGGCAAGTCCGAGTTCGTCGCCGTCTGCGACACCAACGAGGAGACGGCGCGCGCCGTCGCCGAGGAGCGCGGCGTGCGCCGGACGGCCGACTGGCGCACCCTCGTCGGCGAGGCGGACGCGGTGAGCCTGGCGACGCCGACCGAGTCGCACGCCGAGATCGCCTGCGCGCTGCTCGAAGCGGGCGTCCACGTCCTCGTCGAGAAGCCCATCTCGCGCACGCTCGAAGAGGCCGACCGGATGATCGAGGCCGCCGCGCGCGGGCGCGCGACGCTCATGGTCGGGCACCTCGAACGCTTCAACCCGGCGCTCGTCGCCCTGAAGCCCCACGTCAGACAGCCCGTCTACTTCGAGATACACCGCGTCGGGCAGTTCACCATGCGCTCGCTCGACATCGACGTGGTGCTCGACCTGATGATTCACGACCTCGACGTCGTCCTCTGGCTCGTCGGGCACGACGTGGAGGTGACGGACGTGCGCGGCGTGGGGCTGCCCGTGCTGACGAACCGCGTGGACGCCGCCAACGCGCGCATCGAGTTCGCGACGGGCGCCGTCGCCAACATCACGGCCTCGCGCGTCGGCACCGAGAAGATTCGCAAGATGCGCTTCTTCCAGCCGCACGACTACGTGGCCGTGGACTACGCCACGCGCTACGCCTCCATCTCCAGCCTCGCCCCCCCGTCGTCCACCGGCTCCTGGCCCGGCGTTCAGGTCAAGAACCTCGACATCATCGACGTGGAGCCGTTGCGCACCGAGATTGAGCTCTTCCTCGAAGCGGCCGGCTCCGGCTCGCCGCCGCCCGTCACGGGCCACGAC
>DASVQJ010000158.1:0-2045 GCA_036389235.1 Pyrinomonadaceae bacterium
TGGCTGGACTTCGCGCCGTTCGTGATGGCGCACGCGCCGCTGAAGATGACGATTGAGGAGGCGCGGCTGGAGACGCGGCGGGCGTGGGAGGCTTCCTACAGCCCGGAGCGCAACGCCGCGGCCGTCGAGGCCATCGCCGACCACCACATCAAGTACCGCATCAGCGTCTTCGTCGCGCGCCTCTTCTTCCGCGGCATCTACTTCCCGCAGATGACCCGGCGCGCGTGGCTGAAGCTGCTCTACGAGAACCGCAAGACGATCTCGGCGCTCGCGCGCGAGGGGTTCTCGACGTGGCGCGCGTCGCGGCGGCGCGACACGGCCGGGTCGGGCGCGGTGACGGCGCCCGCGGCCAGCAGCGGCGACTAAAAGTTTTCCCGAACGAGCCCCCGGGTCGAGCTTCCCCCGAAGTCGGACGACGTGGTCTGCCTTGCTGACGCAGGCGCCAGAGGAGGACGCGAGATGAAGGTTCTGCTGGTCTACCCGGAATTCCCCGACACCTATTGGAGCTTCCGCTACGCGCTCAAGTTCGAGGGCAAGCGCGCGCCCTTCCCGCCGCTCGGGCTGCTGACCGTCTCGGCCATGCTGCCCGAGGCGTGGGAGCGCAGGCTCGTGGACATGAACGTCCGGCGGCTGAAGGACTCGGACATCGAGTGGGCCGACCTCGTCTTCGCCGGCTCGATGATCGTGCAGAAGGAGTCTTTGGAGCGCGTCGTCGAGCGCTGCAAGGCGAAGGGCAAGCGCGTCGTCGTCGGCGGCCCGTACGTCTCGACCAGCGCCGAGCACCTGCCCGCCGCCGACCACATCTTCGTCGGCGAGGCCGAGGCGACGCTGCCCGAGTTCCTGAAAGACCTGGAGAACGGCGAGCCGAAGCGCGTCTACCAGGCGGCCGAGCGTCCCGCGTTAACCTCCACGCCGATCCCGCACTTCCGGCTCGCGGAGCTTGAGCGCTACAGCGCGATGAGCATCCAGTACTCGCGCGGCTGCCCCTTCAGTTGCGAGTTCTGCGACATCATCGAGATTTACGGCCGCGTCCCGCGCACGAAGACCAACGAGCAGGTGCTCGCCGAGCTGGACGCGCTGCACGCGACGGGCTGGCGCGGGCTCGTCTTCATCGTGGACGACAACTTCATCGGCAATAAGAAGAATGTCCGAAAGCTCATGCCCGACCTCATCGAGTGGTCGGAGCGGCGCGGCCGCCCCTTCTCCTTCATCACCGAGGCGAGCGTCAACCTCGCCGAGGACGAACAGCTCCTTGCGATGATGCGGCGCGCGAACTTCCGCCGCGTCTTCCTCGGCATCGAGACGCCCGTCGAGGAGAGCCTCAAGGAGGCGCAGAAGGGGCAGAACACGCGGCGCGACCTGCTGGAGTCGGTGCACAGGATTCAGTCGTACGGGATGGAGGTGATGGCCGGCTTCATCGTCGGCTTCGACAACGACCCGGAGGACATCTTCGACCGCCAGATCAACTTCATCCGCGAGAGCGCCATCCCGCTGGCGATGGTCGGCCTCCTCACCGCGCTCCCCGACACGCAGCTCTGGCGGCGCCTGAAGAAGGAGGGCCGGCTGCTCAAGGAGAGTTCGGGGAATAACACCGAAGGGTCTTTGAACTTCGTCCCGCGCATGGACACGGCGCGGCTCGTCGAGGGCTACAAGCGGATACTTTCGACCATCTACAGCCCGGCCGAGTACTACCAGCGCGCGCTCGACTGTCTGTCGCACCTGACGCAAGGCCCCGAGCCGCGCAAGACGCGGCTGACGAGCGACATCGCCGCCTTCGCGCGCATCGCCCTCGTGCTCGGCCTGCTCGACTCGGCGCGGATGGACTTCTGGCGCTACATGAAGCGCACGCTCACGGAACACCGCCAGAACTTCGCCCACGCCGTCACGCTCGCCGCGATGGGCTACCACTTCAGGAAGTTGACGCGGTCTTACATCGAGTGAGAGTTAGGTGTTGAAGCACCGTAGTGACTTATCGTCTCCGACATGAGGATGCCGGAACGGGCGATCAACCACAGAGACACAGAGGACGCGGAGGGGGCACAGAG
>DASVQJ010000159.1:0-10980 GCA_036389235.1 Pyrinomonadaceae bacterium
CAGATCAACCGCGTGACGAAGGTCGTCAAGGGCGGCAAGAACCTCTCGTTCGCCGCGCTCGTCGTCGTCGGCGACGGCGCCGGCCACGTCGGCTTCGGCACGGGCAAGGCGCGCGAAGTCCCCGTCGCCATCAAGAAGGCCATCGAGGCGGCGAAGAAGAACCTGATCCGCGTGCCGCTCATCAAGAACACCCTGCCGCACCCCATCGTCGGCGAGTTCGGCGCGGGCCGCGTCCTGATGAAGCCCGCCAGCGAGGGCACGGGCGTCATCGCGGGCGGCGCCGTCCGCGCGGTCATGCAGGCCGCGGGCGTCCACGACGTGCGGACGAAGGTGCTCGGCTCCGGCAACCCGCACAACGTCGTCCGCGCGACCTTCGACGGGCTCCTCAACATGAAGGACCCGTTCGAGGTGGCGCGCCTGCGCGGCAAGCAGGTCGAAGAACTGTAAGAGGGTCAATAGTAAATGGTGAATGGTGAATAGAAGCTATTTTCGACCATTCACCATTGACCATCGACCATTTACCGAGGTCTAGAAATGGCGGAAGAGAACAAGCAGCAGGAAGGCGGCGGGAAGATTCGCATCCAGTACTACCGGAGCGCCATCGGCTTCCCGAAGACGCAGAAAGAGGTCGTGCGCAGCGTCGGGTTCACGAAGCTCAACCAGATTCTTGAGCGCCCCGACACGCCCTCGATGCGCGGCGTGGTGCAGAAGGTGCCGCACCTGATTCGGATTATTGAATAGGTAAATAGTAAATGGTTAATGGTGAATAGAGAAAAACCATTTACCATTTACCATTCACCATTTACTGAGGTTCCATAATGGCTATCGGTCTGAACAATTTGAAGCCCGCCGCGGGCTCGACGCACAAGAAGAAGCGCGTCGGGCGCGGCCCGGGCTCGGGGCTCGGCAAGACGGCCGGGCGCGGCAACAAGGGTCAGAAGTCGCGCTCGGGCTACTCGGGCAAGGTCGGCTTCGAGGGCGGCCAGATGCCCCTCCAGCGCCGCCTGCCGAAGCGCGGCTTCACCAACATCTTCAAGAAGCAGTGGATCGAGGTGACGCTCGCCACGCTCGAACAGTCGTTCGCGGCCGGCGACGAGATCACGCCCGAGACGATGCACAGCCGCGGCGTCATCGCCAAGGGCAAGCGCGACGTCGTCGTGCTCGGCACCGGCGAGCTGACCAAGTCCCTGACCGTCTCGGCGCACCGCTTCACGAAGGGCGCGCGCCAGAAGATCGAGGCCGCGGGCGGCACCGTCAACGTCATCACGCCGCACCACAAGCCCGACGCCCTCGTGCCCGTCTCCGAGTAGGCCGGCCCGCGCGCCGCGCCGTAGAGGCCGACGGAAAGCAGACGCTGAGGACGCCGCAGAGGGCCTAAACCCTCCCGAAGCGTCTTCAGCGTTGTTTTGCTAAAAGAAGCCGTCGGCGCTCAGCATTCGCGGCCGGCTTTGCTAATATCTGAAGGCCCGACCGCCCGGACTGAGACAACCAACGAAGGCTGACCGCCGAAAGCTACAAAGCCATGGAAAAGTTCTTCGCCGCCGTCCGCAACATGTTCACCGTGCCCGACCTGCGTAAGCGCCTGCTGTTTACGCTCGGGCTGCTGGCCGTCTACCGCCTGGGCGCGCACATCACCGCGCCCGGCATCGACCGCGACCAGCTCCGCCGCGTCTGGCAGGAGGTGGGCAGCACGCTCCTCGGCGTGCTCGACCTCTTCTCCGGCGGGAACTTCCAGACCATCTCGGTCTTCGCGCTCGGCGTGACGCCCTACATCACCGCGACCATCATCACGCAGCTGATGACGACCGTCTTCCCGCAGCTCAAGCGCTTGCAGGAGGAGGGCGAGGCCGGGCGCCAGAAGCTCAACCAGTACAACCGCTACCTCACGGTCATCCTCTGCATGTTCCAGACCTTCATCGTCGCCCGCTGGCTCCAGGCCAACGGCGTCGGGGCCGAGGGCTTCGGCTTCATCGCCACGACGATGCTCACCCTGACGACGGGGACCATCTTCGTCATGTGGCTCGGCGAGCAGATCACCGAGCGCGGCGTCGGCAACGGCGTCAGCTTGCTCATCTTCGCCGGCATCGTCATCGGCCTGCCCACGCGCGGCGTCCCGCAGGTGGTCGAGCGGCTCAGGAGCGGCGACACCTTCGCCGTCATCGGCGTCCTGGCGATGGCCGCGGTGCTCATCGGGCTCATCGCCTTCGTCGTCTTCGTCGAATCCGCACGGCGCAAGGTGCCCATCTCCTACGCCAAGCGGCACGTCGGCCGCCAGCTCGTCGGCGGGCAGCAGACCCACATGCCCATCAAGCTCAACATGGGCGGCGTCATCCCCGTCATCTTCGCGTCGTCGGTGCTCGCCATCCCGCAGACGATTTTGCAGTTCGTCCAGTACGACCCGAACGTGCAGGACTGGCGCTTCCAGGTGCACGGCTTCTTCCAGGGCTTCCACGGCGGAGACCCCTACTACGAGCTGATCTACCTGTCGCTCATCATCCTGTTCACCTTCTTCTACATCACGATCATCTTCAACGTCGAAGAGGTGTCGGACAACCTGCGCAAGCACGGCGGCTTCATCCCGGGCATCCGCCCCGGCAGGAACACGGCCGAGTTCCTGAACACGATCCTGACGCGCCTGACGACGGTCGGCGCGCTCTACCTCGCGCTCGTCGCCTTCATCCCGCAGTTGATGCTCTCGGGCTTCAACGTCGGGCGGCTGCCGTTCTTCGGGGGCCGCGTCGAGGAGTTCGTGACGGGCACGCCGGGCCTCGGCTGGATTCCGCACGGCATGGGCTACCAGTTCTACTTCGGCGGCACGTCGCTCCTGATCCTGGTCGGCGTCGCCATGGACACCGTCGCGCAGATCGAGTCGCAGCTCGTCATGCGCAACTACGAAGGCTTCTTCGGCCCGGGCAGCCGCCTGCGCGGCCGCAGGGGGTAGGGGCGGGTGTTGGGCGCCGGGTTTTAGGTTTTGCCGGCGCCCAGTACCTAAAACCCAAAACCTGATCTTATGTCGAAAATCATCGTCCTCATGGGTGCGCCGGGCGCGGGGAAGGGGACGCAGGCGCGCCTGCTGCAAGAGCGTAGGGGGCTGCCGCAGATTTCGACGGGCGACATGTTCCGCTCGCTCCTGAAGACCGAGACGCCGCTCGCCGGGGAGTTGCGACCCATCCTGAGCGCCGGCACGCTCGTCCCCGACGAGCTGACGATGCGGGTCGTCCGCGAGCGCACGGCGCAGGCCGACTGCCGCGACGGCTACGTCCTCGACGGCTACCCGCGCACGACCGCGCAGGCCGGGATGCTCGAAGGGCTGGCCGACGAGCAGGGGCACGGGCTCCTCGCGGTGCTGGTGGACGTGCCGTTCGACATCCTTGAGAAGCGCACGACCGGCAGGCGGAACTGCCCGGTCTGTAACGAGATTTACAACGTCTACACGAAGCCGCCGAAGGTGGACAACGTCTGCGACAAACACCCCGAGGTGCAGCTCAACCACCGCGCCGACGACTACCCGGAGACGGTCAAGACGCGGCTTGAGACCTACGAGCGCCAGACGCAGCCGCTGCTCGAATACTACGAGCGCGGCGGCCGCCTCCGCCGCGTGGACGGCGCCCGCGACGTCGAGGCCATTTACGCGGACGTTGAGAAGGCAGTGAACGGTGATAAGTGATGAGTGATGAGTGATAAGAAAGAGCAACGAGTTCTTTCTTATCACTCATCACTCATCACTTATCACGGCTTTAAAATGATTATCGGGAAGTCGAAAAGGGAGTTGGAGAAGATGCGGGCGGCCGGGCGGCTCGTGGCCGAGGTGCGCGAGGAGCTGCGGCGGATGGTTCAGCCCGGCGTGACCACGCTCGAACTCGACATGGCGGCCGAGAAGATGATCCGCGACGCCGGCGCCATCCCGACCTTCAAGGGCTACCACGGCTTCCCCTTCTCGATCTGCGCCTCCGTCAACGAGCAGGTCGTCCACGGCTTCCCCTCGGCCTACGAGCTGAAGGAGGGCGACATCTTCTCGCTCGACTGCGGCGTCACGCTCGGCGGCTTCGTCGGCGACACGGCCACGACCGTCCCCGTCGGCCGGGTGGACGAAGACCGCCTCAAGCTCATCAGCGTCGCCCAGGAGTGCCTGGAGCGCGCCATCCGGCAGTGCTGGCCTGGGAAACACCTGGGCGACATCGGCTGGGCGGTGCAGGAGTTCGCCGAGGCGCACGGCTACGGCATCGTGCGCGACTACGTCGGCCACGGCATCGGCAGAAAAATGCACGAAGACCCGCAGATCCCGAACTACGGAAAGCCGGGGACGGGCATCAAAATACGTTCCGGCTACGTCTTCGCCATCGAGCCCATGATCAACATGGGCACGCACAAGACCAAGACGCTCAAGGACGGCTGGACGGTCGTCACGCTCGACGGCCGCCCCTCCGCGCACGTCGAGCACACGGTCGCCGTCACCGAGGAGGGGCCGGAGGTGCTGACCCGCCTGGCCGAGGCGGTGCCGCCGCCGCAGGCCGAGACGGCGAGCGCCTGAAAGGGGACTGAAAAGCCCGCGGCGGTTTGGAGGCGGGCGGTAAGTGTGTTATTATTCGCAGTTTGCCAGCCTAGGCAGGTTTTGTGATAGAGAGACTCGCAGGGCTATGGCGAAAGAAGAAGCGATAGAGGTGATGGCGAAAGTCCTTGAGACCCTGCCAAACGCCATGTTTCGCGTCGAGTTGGAGGACAGTCAGCACCAGGTACTCGCGCACGTCTCGGGCAAGATGCGCAAGAACTTCATACGCATTCTGCCGGGCGACCGGGTGCTGGTCGAGCTTTCGCCGTACGACCTGAACCGCGGGCGCATCACGTACCGCTACAAGTGAGGGGCGCCGGAAGGGGTTTAAGAGAGATGAAGGTTAGGGCTTCGGTCAAGAAGATGTGCGACAACTGCAAGGTCATCCACCGCAAGGGCGTGGTGCGCGTGATCTGCACCAACCCCAAGCACAAGCAGCGCCAGGGGTAGTCGGTAGTCAGTTTTTAGTTTTCAGTTTTCAGTAAGCCCACGGCGAACGGGAACTCCGAACTAAAAACTGAAAACTAAGAACTGAAAACTGTTTTATTCGGAGATAGAACTGAAATGGCTCGTGTAGTCGGCGTTGACCTCCCGGTTAACAAGAGAATCGGAATCGGACTGACGTACATCTACGGCATCGGCCGCTCGCGCGCCGCCTCCATCCTTCAGGAGGCCGACGTCAGCGCCGACATCCGCGTGCGCGACCTGGACGAGGCGCAACTGGGCCGCATCCGCCAGACCATCGAGGGGCAGGGCGAGGTCGAGGGCGACCTCCGCAAGCGCGTCCAGATGGACATCAAGCGGCTGATGGACATCGGCTGCTACCGCGGACTGCGCCACCGGCGGGGGCTGCCCGTCCGCGGCCAGCGCACCCACACCAACGCGCGCACCCGCAAGGGCCCGCGCCGCGCCACCGTCGCCAAGAAGAAGGCGCCGGGCAAGAAGTAAACCCCAGTAGTCAGTAGACAGTGGTCAGTAGACAGTAGGGCTTCCGCCTTGAGTCGCTGGCGCTGTTACCCCGGCGGTTCGCCAGCGGAGGTCTTCTACTGACTACTGACTACTGACTACTGACTACTGATTTATGGCAAAAGCGACAACCGGCAAGAAGAAGACCTTCCGCAAGAAGGAGAAGAAGAACATCCCCGTGGGGATCGTGCACATCTCGGCGTCGTTCAACAACACGCTGATCTCGATCACGGACACGGAGGGGAACCTCGTCGCGCAGTCCTCGTCGGGCGCGCGCGGCTTCCGCGGCTCGCGCAAGGGCACGCCCTTCGCCGCGCAGCAGGCCGCCTACGAGGCCGCGAACAAGGCCAAGGAGGTCGGGATGCAGCAGGCCGAGGTGCACGTCAAAGGCCCGGGCGGCGGCCGCGAGTCGGCCATCCGCGCCATCAACAGTGCGGGCATCCGCGTCACGACCATCCGCGACACGACGCCCATCCCCCACAACGGCTGCCGCCCGCCGAAGCGGCGCCGCGTATAGTTTCCAGTTTGCAGTTTTTAGTTTTCAGTGAAACGCGTCCGCCTTCGCCGAAAACTAAAAACTGAGAACTTAAAACTGTTCATTAACCTAAAGGACGAAGGGCCGGGCGCCGTGTGGGCGCGCGGTCTGTAAACTTTTCCGTCTGACATTTAGACCGGAGGCGAAAAAAGAGTGGCTAGGTATCGTAGTGCGGTGTGCCGTCTGTGCCGCCGCGAAGGCGCGAAGTTGTTTCTGAAGGGCGACCGCTGTTTCAAGCCGTCGTGCCCGATTGAGAAGCGCGGCACGCAGCCGCCGGGGCAGCACGGCAACTCGATGCGCCGCGGCAAGGCGCTCCAGGGCTACGGGCTCCAGCTCCGCGAGAAGCAGAAGGTCAAGCGCATCTACTTCGTGCTCGAAGGCCAGTTCCGCAACTACTTCGAGCGCGCGGCGCGCATGAAGGGCATCACGGGCGAGAACCTCCTGAGCCTGTTGGAGCGCCGGCTCGACAACGCGGTCTACCGCGCGGGCTTCGCCACCTCGCGGCGCCAGGCGCGCCAGCTCGTCAACCACGGGCACGTCGAGGTCAACGGGCGCAAGGTCGACATCCCCAGTTTCCAGGTCAAGGCCGGCGACACCGTCAGCATCAAGGAGTCGAGCCGCGGCAACGCCCACGTCGAGGGCGCCTGGCAGACGGCCGGCGGGCGCGGCCGCCCGAACTGGATCGTGCCGGCCGACGGCGCCGAGATGAGCGCGCGCGTCGTGACGCTGCCCGTCCGCGACGACGTGGACCGCTCCATCAACGAGCAGCTCATCGTCGAGCTTTACAGCAAGTAACGCGAAGCGTCCCCGGCGGCGCGCGCCACCGTGCTTTTCTCTGGAAGGCCGCGGGCGCGTGTCGCCTACACGCATTTGGTTGCCCCTTTTCATACGAAGGTTTACGACTATGGCAATGGATCAACACAGCCTCTGGACGGGTTTTCAGATGCCGCGCCGCCTCGCCGTCGAGGGCGAGACGCTGACCGAGCGCTACGGGCGCTTCTCCGCGCAGCCGTTCGAGCGCGGCTTCGGCACGACCATCGGTAACTCTCTCAGGCGCGCGCTCCTCTCTTCCATCGAGGGCGCGGCCATCACCGCCGTCAAGATCGAGGGCGTCGAGCACGAGTTCTCCTCCATCCGCGGGGTGGTCGAGGACGCGACCGACGTCATCCTCAACCTGAAGCAGATTCCGTTCAAGCTCCACGGCACGGAGGCCAAGACGCTCACCATCCACCGCGACGGCGCGGGCGAGGTCACGTCGGCCGACATCGAGGCCGACGGCGACGTGGAGATACTCGACCCCTCGGTCTACATCGCGACCGTCAGCGAGGGCGGCTCGCTCACCATCGAGATGCGCCTCAAGCGCGGCCGCGGCTACGTCACCGCCGAGCGCAACTTCGACGAGGACCTGTCGCTCGGGTACATCCCGATTGACTCCGTCCACACGCCGGTCAAGAAGGTCAACTACACGGTCGAGGCCGCGCGCCTGGGTCAGAACACCGAGTTCGACAAGCTGACCATCGAGGTCTGGACGGACGGCTCGGTCAAGCCGGACGACGCCATCGGGCTCGCCGCGAAGCTGATCAAGGATCACATGCAGATCTTCATCAACTTCGAGGAGGACACCGACGAGTTCGCCTACCAGAACATCGAAAGGCCCCCGCTCCCGCGCAACGACGTGCTCGACCGCTCGGTGGACGAGCTGGAGTTGTCAGTCCGCTCGTACAACTGCCTGAAGAACGCGAACATCCGCTCCATCCGCGACCTCGTCCAGCGCTCAGAGCGCGAGATGCTCGCGACGAAGAACTTCGGCAAGAAGTCTCTGAACGAGATCAAGGAGATCCTGCACGGGATGGGGCTCGACTTCGGCATGGCCTTCGACGAGCAGGGCAACCCCATCCCCGGCTCCGGCGGCTCCGACATCGACCTCAGCGAGTACTCGGACGACGAGGACGACGAGGAATAGGATTCATGCGATGAGTGATGAGTGATAAGAAAAAGCACTTGTCTCACCACTCATCACTCATCACTCATCACTGGTACAGTCATGCGACACTTGAATGCACACAGGAAACTCGGGAGGACGAGCGAGCACCGCATGTCGATGCTCCGCAACCTCGCGACCTCGCTGATCAACGCGCGCGACGAGCGCATCATCACGACCGTGCCGAAGGCGAAGGAGTTGCGCCCCTTCGTCGAGCGCGTCATCACGCTGGCGAAGCGCGCGGGCGCGACCACGGGCGACGACGCGGCCACGCAGGCCCTCCACCTCCGCCGCCAGGCCGCGGGCTTCTTCCACGCGGGCAACACGCGCCGCTCGGAGGACGCGACCCGCGGGCGCAAGCAGGCGGAGATACCGCGCACCGCGGGCGTCGCGGCCCTCAAGCGCCTGTTCGGCGAGCTGGGGCAGCGCTACGCCGAGCGGCCGGGCGGCTACACGCGCATCATCCGGCTGGGGCGCCGCGACGGCGACAACGCCGAGCTGGCCATCATCGAGCTGGTCGATAACCCGCGCGAGCGCGAGGCGCTCGATTCGAAGAAGGCCAAGTCCGCGACCTCGGGCAAGAAGAAGTCCGCGAAGGCGGGCGGACGTGCCGAGACCTCTTCGGCCGAGTCCACGAAGAAGGCGTCCGGCGGCGGGCGCCGCTCGCAGAAAACCGAATCGACCGCGGCCGAGCAGGAGACGGAGTAGTCGAAGCGGGAGGGCCGGCGCGCGCCGCGACCAGGACGCCAGCAGCTTTAACGGCGCGCGACGTAAAGAGAAAGCCCGACGGCCCTTAGTTCGGAGAAGCCCCACACGCCCGCCTCGCTCGGCAAGCGTCGGAGGGGCTTTTCTCTTGCGCCGGCCCGCTTGTCGGCGCTCAACTCCGGAGGCAGAAGATGAGCACGAGCGATCAGAACGAGTCGCGGCCGGGGGCGGGCGACGCCGGCACGGGCACGGCCGCCGCGCCGCAGCAGCAGCAGGCCGAGACCCAGGGCGCCGAACGCGGCTCCCGCCACGGCCTCCGCCGCCGGGGCCGCACCGGCGGCGGCCGCCACGAGCAGGGAGGGCGGCAGCCGCAGCAGCAGGGGCACACCCCGCGCCGCGCAGACTCCGCGCTCAACATTGACGAGCTGCGCGAGCTGACCGAGCTCTTCTCGGCGCACGGCCTGACCGACTTCGAGTTCGAGAACGCGGACATACGCATCCGCCTCAGCCGCACCCCCGCGCCCGCGGCCGCCCCGGCCCCGGCGCCCACCCCGCAGGCGGCTTTGCAGTCGGCGGCTAACGTCGCCGCGCCGCAGCCCGGCGCACAGGCCGCGCCCGCCGCGCCCGGAAGCGCCGCGACGCCCCCGGCCGCCGCGGAGGAGCCCGAGGAGGAGCTGCACGTCATCACCTCCCCCATCGTCGGCACGTTCTACCGCTCGCCCTCGCCCCAGGCCGACCCCTTCGTCAAGGTCGGCTCACAGGTCGAGATGGGCACCGTCGTCTGCATCATCGAGGCGATGAAGCTCATGAACGAGGTCGAGTCCGACGGCGTCGGCACCATCGCCAAAATCTACGTCGAGAACGGGCAGCCGGTCGAGTACGGCCAGCCGCTGTTCGGAGTGAAAAAATAGGTGTTGGGTTCCGGGTTTTTGGTGCCGGGGGAAGACAGTTGTTTTAACCCAGCACCCAACACCCAGAACCCAACACCCCTATTACCGTGAGAAGATTCCGCAAAATCCTGATCGCCAACCGCGGCGAGATCGCGTGCCGCATCATCTGGACGTGCAAGGAGATGGGCATCCAGACGGTCGCCGTGCACTCGACGGCCGACCGCGACTCCCTCCACGTCCGCTTCGCCGACGAGGCCATCTGCATCGGCGGCCCGACCTCGCAGCAGAGCTACCTCAACATCCCCTCGGTCATCGCCGCCGCCGAGATCACGAACGTGGACGCCATCCACCCCGGCTACGGCTTCCTCGCCGAGTCGTCGCAGTTCGCCGAAATCTGCGAGGCGTGCAACATCAAGTTCATCGGCCCGCGCGCCGAGGTCATCCGCATGATGGGCGACAAGGTCGAGGCGCGCCGCGCGATGAAGGAGGCGGGTCTGCCCATCCTCCCGGGGAGCCCCGACCCTTTGAGGAGTGAGGAGGAGGCGACGGCGCTCGCGCGCGAGATCGGCTACCCCGTCATCATCAAGGCCGCGGCCGGCGGCGGCGGGCGCGGCATGCGCATCGTCCGCTCGGAAGAAGAACTCGGCCCCGCCATGCGCACGGCCGCGAACGAGGCGTCGGCGGCCTTCAAGAACGGCGACATCTACGTCGAGAAGTACGTCGAGAACCCGCGCCACATCGAGATTCAAGTCCTCGCCGACGAGCACGGCCACTGCATCCACCTCGGCGAGCGCGACTGCTCGATCCAGCGCCGCCACCAGAAACTGATCGAGGAGGCCCCCTCGCCGGTGCTCACGCCCGAGATGCGCGAGCGGATGGGCGCGGCCGCCGTCGAGGCTTGCAAGCGCGTCGGCTATTCGAGCGCGGGCACCATCGAGTTCCTGCTCGACGAGGACGGCCAGTTCTACTTCATGGAGATGAACACGCGCATACAGGTCGAGCACCCCGTGACCGAGATGATCACGCTGGCCGACATCGTGCGCAATCAAATCTTCGTCGCCCAGGGCGACCCGCTCTGGTATCAGCAGTCGGGCGTCATCTTCAACGGCCACTCCATCGAGTGCCGCATCAACGCCGAGGACCCCGAGACGTTCGCGCCCTCGCCCGGGAGGATTACCGCCTACAACGCGCCGGGCGGCCCCGGCGTGCGGCTCGACACGGCGGCCTACAACGGCTACTTCGTGCCGCCCTACTACGACTCGCTCATCGCCAAGCTGATCGTGCACGGGCGCGACCGGCCCGAGGCGCTGGCGCGGCTCACCCGAGCGCTCCACGAGCTCATCGTCGACGGCGT
>DASVQJ010000160.1:0-14672 GCA_036389235.1 Pyrinomonadaceae bacterium
GAATCCGCCTTCACCACCCGGCGGCGCGCCTACGGGGCGAGCCGCGCCGCCTGACTCAGAAGCTCTATCAGCTCCTCGCGCGTCAGGCTGATCTTGCCGTTCGAGGCCGCGCCGTTCGCCGCCTCGCGCCTGACCGGCGGCGCGGGCCGGTCGCCCGTGGGGCAGACGACCTGCGTCTCGTGCAGGTAGCCGCAGGCTTGGCAGCGCGCCCGCTCGTCGAGGTAGCCGGCGCGCTCGCGCACGTCGATGAGCTTCTCGATGGAGTCGGGCGGGAGGTCGCGCGCGCCGCCGAGCGCCCGCGCGAGGATGGCGATCTTCGCCGTGTGCTCCAGAGTCTCCAGGCGGTCGAAAGCCTGCCACACGTCGGCGCCGTAGGCGACCGCGCCGTGGTTCGCCATCAGGAGCGCGTTGTGGTTCTTGACGAGCGGGCGCATCGCCTCCGTCAACTCCTCGGTCGAGGGCGTGCCGTACTCGGCGAGCGGGACGCAGCCCAGCGTCAGGATGACTTCGGAGAGTATCGGCTGGTCGATGGCGAGCCCGGCGACGGCGAAGGCCGAGCCGTGCGGCGGGTGCGCGTGGCAGACCGAGCGCACGTCCGCGCGCTCGCGGTAGATGAGCAGGTGCATCGCCAGCTCCGACGACGCGCGGCGGTCGTTGAGCGGCTTGCCTTCGAGGTCGGTGAGGGCGAGCGAGTCCTCGGTCATGCGCCCCTTGTTGGTCTGCGTCGGCGTGGCGAGGACGCGGCCGTCGTCGAGGCGCACGCTCACGTTGCCGTCCGAGGAGACGACGTAGGAGCGCTCGTACATCAGCTTGCCGACGCGCACTATCTCGCGCCGGGCTGTCTGCTCGTCCATCAAAGTTTCTTCACGCCGCCCCGCTACTCGGCGAGGAAGCGTATATCGACCTCGCGCTCGACCGTGACGGGGATGCCGTTGACCGTCTCGGGCGTGAACCGAATGCCCTGCGCCGCCTTCTCGACAGCATTCCACACCGGCAACAAATTATTCACCTTGTACAAGGCGAAGCTGCGCCCGACCGGCCTGACCTTTTGCACCTGCCCGTCGGAGCCGAAAGTGACCTCCACCCGTGCGGAGTCTTCATGCTCCGAGAAATTGCCCGGTACGCGCGCGTCTGGCTTGTAGAGGATGGCGAGCGGCTTCGACTCGGCGACGAGGTGGTGGCGGCGCATGCGGCAGCGGCTGCCGTACTCGTAGGTGCGCGTGCCGAACACATACTCGCCCTTCTTCTCCGACGAACCGAACAGGCCCAGCAGGCCGCTCAGCGCGGCGCCGAAGATGAAAGTCAGCGTGAAAGGAAGTGCCTTCTTGAGCAAGAACAGATACATCACGAAAACTCCTTGTCAGCTCTGCTGCAACTCCTGCTCCTCGCGCTGCGCGATCTCCTCGTAGGGGAGAAGGCTGCGCGGGTTGGTGACGCAGGTGATCTGTGGGCGCGCTAAGAAGTACGATAGCGATTCGAGCGAAATCGTCAAGTCAACCGTCTTGACCTTCACGCCGAGGCGCGCGTGCAGGCGGACGGGGGCGAAGTTCAAGACGGCCTTGACGCCCGCCGACATCACCTGGTTGAGCACGCGCTGCGCGACGCGCGCCGGCACGGCGATGACGGCCACGTCGATGCCGCTGTCGCGCACGACGCGCGCGAGCTTGCGCACGTCGTGGACGACTGTCTCGGCCGCGCCGACCTTGCGCCCGATCTTGGCGCGGTCGTTGTCGAAGAGCGCGACGACCTCGAAGTTCGACTCGCGGAAGCCGTTGTAGTTGGCGAGCGCGGTGCCGAGGTTGCCGGCCCCGACGATGCCGACGCGGTGCGCGCGGTCGAGGCCGAGTATCTGCGTCAGGTGGCGGCGCAGCTCGCCCACCGAGTAGCCGACGCCGCGCGTCCCGAACTCGCCGAAGTGCGCCAGGTCTTTCCGTATCTGCGCCGAGTTCAGACGGAACTGGTCGGCGAGCGCCTGCGACGAGATGGTCTTGATCCCCGCCGCGGCCAGCAGATTCAGGCAGCGCAGGTACACGCTCAACCGACTCGTCGTCAGCTCCGAGATTTTCTCAGACTTCATCCGACAACCTTTTCCGAGGAGAGCAACGGCCCGAGTATACCGCGCCCGCCCCCGCCGCGAAAAGACACGCACCCCACATCGACCTTGAACGGGAAAAATCGAGGTTCATAATCCGTGCCATGAGTGAAGAGGCAACTCACAGCCTGCCGGACAGCCGCCCCTTCGAAGACCGCGTCTTCGCACGCTTCGACGCGCTGGACGCGGGAATCCGCGAACTAAACGTGCGTGTAGAACAACTAGAGGCCGAGTCTCAGCGGAGGGCCGCCGATACGAAGCCCATCTGGGAGCGCGCGCTCGCCGAGATCGCGGCCGTTAGGCAGGATGTTATCGCCTTGGGCGAAAAGGTGGACGCCTTAGACCACAAGGTGACTGTCCTGGGGAACGGCATGCTCACGCTACGCGCTGACCAGTCGCGACTGGGCAGGCGCGTGGACAACCTGGAATCGAAGCCATGAGTTAGCAGGGCTTGAAACGAGGCCGCGTTTGACCGCCGTCCGACGCCACCACGACATTTCCACCCGACACAGACCGGACACGAGTAGCGAGAACGCAACGCGCAGCAGGCGTTCGTCGTCGCTTCCCGGCGTCACGTCCCCGGTGTGTTCAGTATTCAACGCCCCCTGGTTTGCTGACCGGTGACTGTTCATCTAAAATCGCCGGGTAACGTGAGACGCTCCCGAAATTCCTTCTCTCGTCAAAGCAAGTAAAGAATGATTGCACACCTTTCAGGGACGCTGCGGGCGAAGCACGCGACCAGCGTCATCGTGGACGTGGGCGGCGTCGGCTACGAGGTGACGATACCCGTCACGACCTTCTACGACCTGGGCGAGCCGCCCAACGCGTCAGTCCAACTGCACGTTTATACGCACGTCCGCGAGGAGGCGCTCCAGCTCTTCGGCTTCCGCACGCTGCGCGAGCGCGAGCTGTTCACGCTGCTCATCTCGGTGAGCGGCATCGGCCCCAAGTCGGCCGTCGCCATGCTCTCGGGGATGAGCGCCGACGAGATCGTCACGGCCATCCGCCAGAGCAACTACGCGCGCATCACGTCGATCCCCGGCGTGGGCCGCAAGACGGCCGAGCGGCTCGTCATCGAGCTGCGCGACAAGATGGCCGCCCTGTCGAGCCCCGCGCTCGAAGAGCAGATCAAGGCGGGCGGCCCGACGGCCGCGCAGTCGGAGGACGCGCTGCGCGAGGACACGCTCGCCGCGCTCCTACAGCTCGGCTTCCCCAAGCCCGCCGCCGAGAAGGCCATCACGGGCGCCATGCAGGAGGGCGGCGACCTCTCCGTCGAGACGCTGCTGCGCCGCAGCCTGCGGCAACTCTCGAAGGGATAGATGTCGGATGCCGGATGCTAGTTAAAGGCATCTCGCCTTAACTAACATCCGGCATCCGGCATCTGGCATCTAGCTGACATCTATGTCTGAAGAACTCGAACCCGGCAACGTGCGCGAGCGGGGGCCTGTGGAGGACGAGCGGCAGTTCGAGCTGTCTCTGCGGCCGGCTCGGCTCGGCGAGTACATCGGGCAGAAGCGCGCGACCGAGAACCTCGGCATCTACATCCGCGCCGCGCTCAAGCGGCGCGAGGCGTTAGACCACGTCCTGCTCACCGGGCCGCCGGGCCTCGGCAAGACGACGCTCTCCAACATCATCGCCAACGAGATGGGCGCCGAGCTGCGCTCGACGGCCGGGCCGGTCATCGAGAAGCCGGGCGACCTCGCCGCGCTCCTCACCAACCTGCAAGAGGGCGACGTACTCTTCATCGACGAGATACACCGCATGTCGCCCGCCATCGAGGAGGTCTTGTACCCCGCGATGGAGGACTACCAGCTCGACATCATGATAGGGCAGGGCACGGCCGCCCGCTCGATTAAGTTAGACCTGCCGAAGTTCACTCTAGTCGGCGCGACCACGCGGCCCGGTTTAATCACGGCCCCCTTGCGCGGGCGCTTCGGCATCGTCTTCCACCTCAACTTCTACACGCACGACGAGCTGGCCACCATCGTCCGCCGCTCGGCCGAGATACTCGGGACGGAGATCGACGAGGGCGGCTCGCGCGAGCTGGCGCGGCGCGCGCGGGGCACGCCGCGCATCGCCAACCGCCTGCTCCGCCGCGTGCGCGACTACGCCGAGGTCGAGCACGCGGGGAGCATCACGAAGGAGATCGCCGACGACGCGTTGAACCGCATGGAGGTGGACACGTTCGGGCTCGACGAGATGGACAGGAAGCTCCTGCTGATGATCATCCAACAGCACCAGGGCGGCCCCGTCGGGCTCAACCACATGTCGGCCGCGCTGCAAGAGGAGAAGGACTCCATCGAGGAGATCATCGAGCCGTACCTCATCCAGATCGGCTTCCTCAACCGCACGCCGCGCGGCCGCGCCGCCACGCGCCTCGCCTACGAGCACTTCGGCATCGAGCCGCCGCGCGCGCAAACGTCACGCCCCGGACTCTTCGACTCCGAGTAGCCACGCCGGAACGCTTCATGAGCAACACGCCTCGCAACGTCCGACTCGCGCTCGCGCTCCTCCTCGGGTGCGCGCCGTGCGCGCGGGTCACGCCCGCGCAAAAACGCCCCGCCGCCGCCGCCCCGCCGCAGCAGGCGCGGGCCGCGGCGCGGGCCGCGCGCGACGCGGAGCGTTCGCGGCGCAAGGCCGTCGCCGTGCTGCTCGAAGTCGCGGGCGAAGCGAAGGCTTTGGAGGGCGCCTTCCAGCGCGCCACCGTCCTGACGCTCACGGCCTCCGCGCTCTGGGGCGCGGACGAGCCGGCCGCGCGCGCGATATTCGCGCGCGCGTGGGAGGCGGCCGTCGAATCGGACGAGGCCGAGTTCAAGAGAGCGCAGGAGGAGGGGCGCGGCGGCGACCTGCCCGAGCGTTTCACGGGCACGCGCGAGGCCGTGCTCGCCGCGGCCTCGCAGCACGACCCGCGCGTGGCCGACGCGTGGCTCTCCGCCCTGGCCGACTGGCTCTCGCGCCGGAGGGGTGAAGACGCTTCCGCGGAAGGCGGCGCCGCGGGCGTGGACATCGGCCCGCCGGACGAGTTCACGCGCGAAGGCCAGAGGCTCGCGCTCGCCTCGACGCTCGTGGACGAAGGGGAGTACGCGGGCGCGGCTCGCGTCGCCGCGCCCGCGGTTCAGGGCGGCGTGAGCGGTGCGCTCGTCGAGTTCCTTCTGAGGCTGCGCGCGGGCGCGCCCGAGGAGGCCGACCGCCTGTACCTGCAACTGCTGGCGTCGGCCCGCGCGCGCCGCGACGCGAACGCCAACGACGTGTTGATACTCTCCTCTTACGTGCTCACGCCGCGCCTGCTCGCGGCCGTCAACCCGGACGGCTCGGTCGGCTTCCGACCCATCGGCGACCCGCCCGACCCGGCGACGGGCACGGCCGCCGGGCCGCCCGTGTCTTCGCGCACGCGCGAAGTCTTCTTCGACTCGGCCGCCGCCATCCTGCTGCGCGCCTCCGCGGACTCTCAGGCGACGGGCGACGTGTCTGCGCTCTACTTCGCCTTCGGCCGCCTGCTCCCATACTTCCAGCGCGAGGCGCCGCGCCACCTAGACGCGATTCAGGCGAAGGCCATGAGCCTCGCCTCAAGGCTCGCGCTTGAGCGCCGCGGCGCGCTCGACTCGCAGATGCGGACGAGCAGCCTCTCGCCGCAGAACCCGACCGACCCGCTGCGCCGCCTGCTCGACGAGGCGGCCGGAGCCGGCGACCCGAAGCTGCGCGACGGCGCGCGCCTGAAGGCCGTCGGGGCCGCGGCGAAGAGGAGCCTCTGGGAGCGTGCGCGCCGCACGGCCGAAGAGATCGAAGACCCGGAGACGCGCCGCGCCGCGCGCGCGCTCATCGACGCCTTCAAGGTCGCGACGGCGCGCACGGCCTTCTCGGGCGAAGACGACGACGACTTCGAGAAGACGGCGGCGCTCGCGCGCGACGCGGACGTGACCCCGGCGCTGCGCGCCTACGGGTTCGTGCTGGCCGCCGACCTGGCCGCGCGTCGCGGCCTGCGCGAGCGCACGGCCGCGCTGCTCGAAGAGGCGTTCGCGCAGGCGGCGCAGACAGAGGGCGGCACCTTCGCGCGCGACGCCGCCTCGATGATGTTGGCGGCGTCCGCGGCGCGGCTCGACTCGCCGCGCGCCTGGGACGCCCTGGCCGCGGCGGTCGCGGCGCTCAACGAGGACGAGAAGTTCACGGGCGACCCCATCCGGTTCGGGCTTGAGACGCGCACAGACTTCGGCCCCGGCGTGGCCGAGGCGCTCGACTACGCGCTCCAGCAGTTCGACCTCGAAGAGGTGTTCGGCGCGGCGGCGCAAAAAAACTTCGACCGCGCCGTCGCCGAGGCGCGCAACCTGAAGAGCGCGACGGCCCGCGCGCGCGCGCTCATCGCGGCGTCCCGGGCCGAGATGGTGAAGGCCGGCCGCGCGCCCGCGTGGGTGCGGCCCGTGCACTGAGCTTTTGCGGCGCGGCGGCAAATGAAGGACAATCGGCGCGTCAGATTTATTTGAAATTTCAAATTTGAAATTTCAAATTGTTTCCTGCCTTCCCGGGGTGAACGATGGAGAACGTGCGGAGACACATCCCCTTCTTCTCGCGCGGGCGCTGGGGCGTGAAGAACCACGCGCCCTGGACGACCATCGCCCAGCACACCCTCCACCAGTTCCACGAGAACGACCTCTTCACGCCGGCCGCGGCGATGAGCTACTTCGGGCTGTTGACGCTGTTCCCGGCGCTGCTCGTCATGCTCGTCATCGGCAACCGCTTCGCCGCGGGGAGCGAGGCGCTGACGCGCATCGTCGAACTCTACCCCGGGTCTCGCGAGTTCCTGCGCGTCACGATCAAGTCGCTGGCGGAGGTCGGCTGGGGCGGCGTCATCAGCGCCATCGTCGTCACGCTGTGGGCCGGCTCGTGGGTCTTCGCCGTCATCGAGCGCGCGCTCAACCGCATCTGGGGGACGCGGCCGCGCGGCTTCATGCGCGGCCGCGGGCTCACGCTCGGCATGATCGGCGCGGTCGGGCTCCTGCTCATCGCCTCCGTCTTCATGACCTCGATCCTGGTCGGCATCCAACAGCTCATCGACCAGCTCCCCGTCCGCATCGTGCGCCGCTCGGCGTGGATGACGCTGGTGGGCAACGCCTTCTGGCAGACGCTCTTCGCCGCGGCGGGAGCGCTCGTCACGGTCGCGCTCTTCGCGGTCGTCTACCGGCTGGTGCCGAACGGCCGCGTCACGCTCAGGGATACTTTGCCGAGCGCCGTCGTCGCCGGGCTTCTGTGGGAGGCGGCCAAGTACATCTTCGCGTCGAGCCTACAATACTTCCACTATGACGAAATCTACGGCTCGGTCGGCGCGGTCGTCGCCGTGCTCACATGGAGCTACGTCTCCAGCCTCATCCTCATGTTCGGCGCGCAGCTCTCCGTCGTCCTCCACCAGGAGCACGCCGCCGAAGAGATCGCCGCCGAAACCCCCGCGTCGCCCTCTTAGTTAATTCGTTGGTTGAATCTTGCGCTGCCTCTTCAACACAGAGACACGGAGACACGGAGACACGGCTTCAAGACTTATCGCTTCGAGCTGTGTCTCCGTGTCTCCGTGTCTCTGTGTTGAAAAAGTCTCCGCATCACGAGTCGTGGACGAGAGAGTAGCCCGGTGAATATTTCCGAGTTCGATTTCGAGCTGCCCGAGGAGCTTATCGCACAGCATCCGCTTGAGCGGCGCGACGCGTCGCGGATGCTGGTGGTGAGCCGTGCGGAGGGGAGTTGGCGCGACGGCTCGTTCGCGGAGTTCGCGTCGGAGCTGAGGGGGGGCGACGCGGTCGTCGTCAACAACACGCGCGTCTTCCCGGCGCGGCTCGTCGGGCGGCGCGAGCCGACCGGCGGGCGCGTCGAGCTGCTGCTCGTGCGCCGGCGCGCGGAGTTCGAAGGCGAGACCTGGGAAGTTTTGGCGAAGCCGGCGCGCAGGCTCGAAGCGGGCGCGCGCGTGACTTTCGGGGACGGGCGGCTCGCGGCCGAGACGCTCGCGGCGACCGAGGACGGCGCGGGGCGCGTCGTGCGCTTTCACGCGGCCGGCGACTTCGCGGCGCTGCTCGAAGAGTTCGGGCGGATGCCCCTGCCGCCCTACATCAGGCGCGACTCGGAAGACCTCGCCTCCGCCGAGGAAGACCGCGAGCGCTACCAGACCGTCTACGCCAACGCGCCGGGCGCCATCGCCGCGCCGACCGCCGGGCTGCACTTCACCCCGCAGGTCTTCGAGGAGTTGCGCGCGCGCGGCGTGCGCACGTGTGAGGTCACGCTCCACGTCGGCTACGGGACGTTCGCGCCCGTGCGCGCGGATGACCTGAGCGAGCACCGCGTCGCCGCCGAGCGCTTCGAGGTAAGCGCCGCCGCGGCCGAAGAGATAAACAGCACGAAGGAGTCGGGCGGCCGCGTCGTCGCCGTGGGGACGACGACCGTGCGCGCGCTCGAATCGGCGGCCGATGAGGGCGGCCGTGTCAGGGCGGGAAGCGGCGAGACGGGTCTGACGATCACGCCCGGCTACCGCTTCCGCGCCGTGGACGCGATGCTGACGAACTTCCACCTGCCGCGCTCTTCGCTGCTCGTCCTCGTCAGCGCCTTCGCCGGCCGCGGGCTCGTGCTCGGCGCCTACCGCCACGCCGTCGCGGCACGCTACCGCTTCTACAGCTACGGCGACTGCATGCTCATCGTCTAGTGAATGGTGAATGGTAAATGGTGAATGGTGGTCGTGTGCCGCCGCGCGACATCATCCCTATTTACCATTCACCATTTACCATTTACTATTTACCAGGCATGGCTGTGCTGAAAAAAATCCGCTCGCGGCTCTTCTCCGCGGGCGCGGGCGCGGGCGAGGGGGAGGAGGGTGGCGCCGACGGCGCGGTCGAAGCCGCGCGCGCGCAGTCGCGCTACGACGTGCGGCCGCTCACCGTCGCGCAGCTCGACGAGTGCTGGCGCCTCGACCTGCGCTGCTTCGTGGACGGCGAGGCGTACAGCCGCGAGACCTTCGAGTACCTCCTGACCTCGCCCGAGTCGGTCTCGTACCGGGCGGTCACGCCCGACGGCACGATGGTCGGCTTCATCGTCGGCATCGTCGAGCCCGACCGCACCGGACACGTCACCACGCTCGGCGTCGCCCCGGAGCACCGCCGCCGCGGCATCGCGCAGCGCATGCTGCTCAAGGTCGAGGAGGGCTTCCGCCGCCGCGGCGTCCGCATCACCCGCCTCGAAGTCCGCTCGGTCAACACCGGCGCGCAGGACCTCTACCAGAAGCTCGGCTTCGCCGTCACGCAGCGCCTCCCGCGCTACTACTCCAACGGCGGCGACGGCCTCCTCATGATCAAGTCGCTGGTTTAAGAACTCCGACCCGTCAGCTTAAGCGGCCTGTAGGTTGCGCGAGACGAGGTCGCTCATCTCGCGCGTGAGGGCTTCGCGGTCGGCGAAGAGTTCCCAGACGGTGCCGTCGGCGGGCGGCTCGCCCTTCGACTTGACGCGCCGCGCGAGGCGGAAGCGCTCGGAGGGCGCGGGGTGCGTGTCGTCCTCGCTCGTCTCGCGCCCGAGCGACTCGCGGAAGGCCGCCTCCACGTCCCGCTCCGCCTCGCCGCCCTTCGCCCCCGGCAGCTCGTAGAGGTTCTGCAAAGCGCGCCGCGACTGCACGGCCGCGTTGATCTCGCGCACGGCCAGGTGGTTGAACTCCGCGTCGCGGTAGATGACGTGCGTCAAGCCCTCCTCGAAGGCGCGCGCCGTAGTTGTAGACGGCGACGCGGTCGGCCAGTATATCCTGCAAGCGCGTCGCGCCGTGGCTGATGCGCCGGAAGATGAAGTGGTAGGCGCGCAGGAACTGGAAGGCGAGGTTGTACCAGACGGCCTGCCCCGCCGCCGCCATCGCGTAGGCGAAGACGACCATGTCCTTGTTGACGCGCAGGGCCACCTCGCCGCCCGCCGTGTCGCGGTGGCCGAAGTGCCCGTACTCGTGCGCGAGCACGGCGCGGAAGGCGTTCCGCGTGAAGCCGTTCAGCACCCCCACGCCGATGATGAGGATGCGCGTCGCCTTGTCCTGCCGCTTCTCCGCGGAGCTTCCGCGCTCGTAGACGGCCAGGTCAGTCCCCGGCGTCACGCGTATCTCGTCCACCGGTCGCGTGCCGACCGCCCCCGCCACCTCGCGCGCCAACGCCCAGAGCCCCGGCGCCTCCTCCTCCCGCAGCGGACGCCCCGGGTCCTCCTCCTCATGCTTGACGAAGAAAGAGCGAATCATCTGGTAGACGGTGACGGCCACGCCGGCGACGATGATGAGAACCAGCTTGATCGGAAACCGCACCATCACGAAGGCGTAGACGGCCGCCGCCGCCGCGAGCAGGATCAGGCAGAGCACCACCGGCAGCGAGGCGTAGTAGTAGAAGCCCGCGAAGTTGATGAGCGCGCGATACCAGCGCCGCAGCGTCTCGTGGCGCGCGCCCGTCAACTCTTCGGGGTCGGCCGACTCCACCGTCTTCATCGTCATGTTCGAGAAGACCTTGCCCAACACGAACAGCGCCAGCAGCCCGAGCGCCCACGCCGCCGCCGCGTAGAGCACCCAGTAGACGTAGTCCCAGACGCCGGAGCCCCGGGGCTCCTCTTCGGCCGGCCCGCGCGCCGCCGCCCGCGACCCCGGCCTGCGCGCACCGGATTCGACGTTCGGCGCGCCCCGCCGCGGCGTCTGCGTCTGCGCGTGCGGGGCGGCGGCCGGGAGCAGGAGGAGCAAGAGGAGGAAAGAGGCAAGGAGGTTTCGGGGGCGCATACGTCGTCCTTCTTCGTCCTTTCAGAAAAAGAGGTGAGCCCCGGGCCTCCTCTTGGGAAGGCTCGGGGCTCGGAAGGATAACACGCTCGGCCGCGGGATTTCAGCTTCGCCGCGCCTAGTCTCTCTGCACGTGACGCTCCCTCAGCTCTTGCGCAGCTCGGTCAGGACCTGCTTGGCGACCGACTTGAGGGTGTCGAAGACGCCGTTGCCTTTGGCGGCGATGGCCTCATGGACGGGCTCGTCCTTGCGCCGGAGTTCGGCCACCATCTCGTCGGCCGGGATGACGTTCGGCAGGTCGCGCTTGTTGAGTTGCAGCACGTAGGGAATCTTCGACAGGTCGTAGCCGTTCGCCTGGAGGTTCTCCTCAAGGTTGTAGAGCGACTCGATGTTGGCGTCCATGCGCTCGTCCTGGCTGTCGGCGACGAAGACGACGCCGTCCACGCCCTTCAGGATGAGCTTGCGCGAGGCGTCGTAGAAGACCTGCCCCGGCACCGTGTAGAGGTGGAAGCGCGTCTTGAAGCCGCGCACCGTCCCCAGCTCCAGCGGCATGAAGTCGAAGAAGAGCGTCCGGTCGGTCTCGGTCGCCAGGGAGATGAGCTTGCCCTTGGCCGTCGGCGCGGTCGTGTCGTAGATGTATTGCAGGTTGGTCGTCTTCCCGCACAGCCCCGGGCCGTAGTAGACGATCTTGCAGTTGATCTCTCGCGAAGCGTAGTTGATGAAAGTCATGGCACTCCAGGGACAAGTGATGAGTGATGAGTGACGGGTGATGAGAAAGAGGGGGCTTTGTCGTCTCTTACCTCTTATCACCCATCACTTTTTACTAACTGAAGAGGCTGTCGATGTCGTCGTCGGTGATCTCGGCGAAGAGCGCCTCCTCGCGCTCGCGCCGCTCGGCGTTGAGGCGTTCGAGTTCGTCGAAGAGGGAGGAGAGGTCGCGCGACGCCTGCTTGACGCGCAGCTTGACGAGGCCGAGGCTGGAGCGCTCGTCGAAGACCACGACGAGCAGGACGCGGCCGATGATGCAGATGTGGATGCTCTCGCGCTCGCCCTCGTGCGAGAGCGTGGGGAACTCCTTCTCGCCGATGAGGCGCGCCATCCCGCCCGTGGCGGCGACGTTGCCGGCCGCCAGAGACGCCAGGCTCGTCGTGTCCAGGTCGCCCACGTCGCCGTGCGTGGCGATCTGCTGGCCGTTCTTGTCCACGAGAAAGACGACGCGGGAGAAAGATTCGAGACGCAGCTTGCCCAGGATGAGCCTGAGCTGTTGGAACTGCTGCTCGTGCATTATGATAGGCGTGTCTGTCATTCGTACACTGGCTCTCTATCTCGCGGGATACGGACTTCGGGTGAGCGCCGAGGGCAGGAGGCTGCGGCGCCCGCCGGGGAGCTTAATTGAAGATATCAGGGGGCTTTGCCTTAGACTCCGGCGGTTGTGGGCGTGGGCCGGGACGCTATCCGCGAAGGCCCCGGCGACACCACAAGAACTCTAGCATATGGCCAAAGATGACTTCAATAGTTTTTCTCGGCTGGCCGTTGTTTAACTCTCTGGAAAGAGCGCGCAATCCCCTTAAATCCTACTTCTCCGTTGATTTAGACCATCTCGTGTGTTAAAGTGCGGGAGGTCGGCGGCTTCCCTGTCCCCAGGGGAAGCGTTCTCTGAAAAGCGAGTGCTTCGCATGAGCGATCCAGTCATCAAGGGTGCAAAGAGAAGCTCCTCCCGCCCTGCACCGCACAGCGCTGCGCCGAAGGCTTCGGCTAAGGGTCGCAAGTTGACTACCGAGGCCGCGAAGCCCAAGCCGAAGCGCGCGGCGGCTGCGAAGCCCCCTGTGCGAAAAGCCGCCCCCGCGAAGTCTTCCAGCCCCAACGCCAAGTCGAACAAGCCGGCGCGCCCGGCCGCCAAACAGTCCGCGGCGGCGAAACCGTCGAAGAAACCCGCGGCCGCGTCCAAGTCCGCACCGGCCGCCAAAGCCGGCGTGAAGTCGCACGCGGCCCCTTCGAAGGCCGCGCCCGCGAAGAAAGCGGCGGCGCCGTCCAAGTCTCAG
Organism: Pyrinomonadaceae bacterium; assembly: GCA_036389235.1. Classification (GTDB taxonomy): domain Bacteria; phylum Acidobacteriota; class Blastocatellia; order Pyrinomonadales; family Pyrinomonadaceae; genus QHXN01. The sequence goes on from DASVQJ010000160.1 coordinate 12,884, forward strand.
CCCGTCAAGGGCTCGCCCGCGAAGCCGGCCCCGGCGAAGACGGCCGCGCCGAAGCCCGCCCCCAAGCACGCGCCCGCGCAGCCCCGCCAGCCCTCGCGCGACGAGGCCGCGGCCCTCAAGGCGTTCGAGCGCGCCCACAAAGATTTCACGCGCGGGAACTTCACCGCCGCACGCGAGCACTTCCGCGCCCTCATCGAGCAGCACTCGGGCGTCTCGGAGGTCGCCGCGCGCGCGCGCACCTACCTCAACATCGCCGAGACGCGTCTGCGCACGGAGGCGGCGCTCCCGCGCGACCCCGACTCGCTCTACGACCGCGGCGTCATCGAGCTGAACCGCGGCGACTTCGTCGCGGCGCAGGAGCTTTTCGAGCGCGCGCTCAAGCGCGACCCCGACGCCGCCGACACGCACTACGCGCTGGCCGCGGCCCGCGCGCGGCTCGGCGCGGTCGAGGCGGCGCTCCAGGCGCTCGAACGCGCGGTGGAACTCAAGCCCATGCTGCGCGTGCGCGCGCAGGCCGACGCCGACCTGGCCTTACTTCGCAACGACCCCGAATTCGAGCGGATCGTCTTCCCCAATTCGCGCCCGTAAGAGGCCGCCGCGCCCTGACTGCACACCCCTCCCCACCGCCCAACTCCTTTGAAAGCCTACGTCTTTCAAGTATGATTTCCCACACCGGCGCGGGCCGGCCCCAGTTTTACAGAGGAGCCCCGAAGGATTTGCATTCGAGCATGGAGAGCGGCCTGAAGCTCGTCGCCATCGGCGGCGGGACGGGTCTGTCTACTGTACTTTCGGGGCTGAAGGAGCTGGTGGGCGACCACGCGCGCGGCGACCTCTGGCTCGAATCGCTCTCGGCCATCGTTACGGTCTCGGACGACGGCGGAAGTTCGGGCCGCCTGCGCGACGAGTTGCAGATGCTCCCGCCGGGCGACATACGCAACTGCATGGTGGCGCTCTCCGAGGACTCGACGCTGCTCTCGCGCCTCTTCCAGTACCGCTTCCGCGGCGAGGGCGGTCTCGGCGGACACAGCTTCGGCAACCTCTTCCTCGCGGCGCTGACGGAGGTGACGGGCGACTTCGTCGAGGCCGTGCGCCTCTCCTCCGAGGTCCTGGCGAGCAAGGGCCGCATCTACCCGGCGACGCTGAACGACGTGCGGCTCGTGGCGCAGCTCGAAGACGGCCGCCAGGTGCGGGGCGAGACGAACATCACGGCCGCGCACTCGCCCATCCGCCGCCTGTCGCTCGAACCCGAGCAGTGCCTCCCGCTCCCCGAGGCGCTCGCGGCCGTCCGCGCGGCCGACATCATCACGGTCGGCCCGGGCTCGCTCTACACCTCAATCCTCCCGAACCTGCTCGTGGCGCGCGTGGCCGAGACCATCGGCGCCTCGCCGGCCGTCAAGATTTTCATCTGCAACCTGATGACGCAGCCGGGCGAGACCGATGGTTACACCGCGCGCCAGCACTTGCAGACCGTGAAGCGTTACGCGCCCGCCATCAACTTCGATTACGTCGTCGTCAACAATCGTCTCATCAGCGAGGAACAGGCCGCGCGCTACAGTGCCGAAGGCGCGCAGCAGATCGGCCTGTCCGATCATCTTTTGGAAGACGAATTCAGCCACGAGGCCGAGATCGTGCGCGCCGATCTGCTCGACGAAGGGGAGAAGGTGCGCCACAGTCCCGAAAAGTTGTCGCGCGTCATCATCGCCTGCTACGAGCAGGCATGTGCCGCGAGCGCCGCCGTGCGTCCGGTGCATAGCCTTGCCTGAACGCCTTGAGAACATAATGGACAAAC
>DASVQJ010000161.1:0-29329 GCA_036389235.1 Pyrinomonadaceae bacterium
TGGCTGGACTTCGCGCCGTTCGTGATGGCGCACGCGCCGCTGAAGATGACGATTGAGGAGGCGCGGCTGGAGACGCGGCGGGCGTGGGAGGCTTCCTACAGCCCGGAGCGCAACGCCGCGGCCGTCGAGGCCATCGCCGACAGGCCGTTTCAGTATCGCGCCGGCCACCTCGTCGCGCGCCTCTTCTTCCGCGGCATCTACTTCCCGCAGATGACCCGGCGCGCGTGGCTCAGACTCGCTTACGACAACCGCCGTGTAATTTACAGGCTCGTGAAGGAGGCGGCCGGCAAGTGGCGCAAGGCGGCGGGAAAGAGTGCCGACGTTTCCGTGGAAGCGCGCGCGTCATGAATCGACGCCTATGTGCGGCACTGTTGATGCCGCACTACGGCCGCCGGCATCGGGCTTCTCGGCGGACAGGCGCGCCGACGACTCAAGAAAATCATACACAGTGACGATGCCGACGAGGCGGCCGTCCTCGACCACGGGGAGTGAGCCGATCCTTCGGCTGCGCATCAGCTCGACCGCTTCCGAAACGGGCGTCGTGGGCGCGACCGAGACGGGGTCGGGGTTCATTATCCGGCGCACCGCGATGAGCTCCTCATCATTCGGGAGGCGGTCGGCCATTATCCGCAGCAGGCTGCGGTGCGAGACGATGCCGACCAGTCGCCCCTCGCCGTCCTCGACCGGCACGTGCCGCACGTCCCGCCACTCCATCACGCGCGCGACCATCTCGACCAGGTCGTCCGGCCTGACCGTGAACAGGTCGGTTGACATGAGATGTCCCACGGTGTGGTTGATCTGCCGCCACCCTTCCGAGCCGTAAGCTTTGATTACCGCCCAGCGGTGGACGGGCTCCGAGCCCTGCTGCCGTTCGAGGATGGCGGCGGCGAGTTTCCGCTGGCGCAGGTCTGAAGTGCCCTCCTCGCCCATCGACTCAAGTGATTGCAGCATCCACTGCGCGCCCGTCTGGCCGCTACGCACGCGCTCTTCCAGCGTGCCCAGGTAGCGTTCGATGTCGGCCTCTTCGACCGCGGCCTGCCTGAGACCCTCGCGCGCCAGGGGCAGAAGGCGGTCCAGAATGAGGGCCGCCGCGACGTAGCGCTTCCCGTCTATCCAAGTCAACTGCGCCCTCAGGCCGTACCGCGCGGCGGCGAAAAAATTCGCCTTGGCGTCGTCGAAAGCCATGCGCCCGCCGACCTCGCCGTACTCGCCGGGCAGGGCCGTCATCAGCCCCGTGAAGAAGGCGGCGTTCGCCACCTCGTCGAGGACGGTGGGGCCGGCCGGCAGCGCGCGGTTCTCGATGCGCAGGTGCGGGCGCCCCTCGGAGACGCCGTAGCAGGCGCGGTTCCAGGGCCAGATGGAGCCGTTGTGCAGGCGCAGGGCGTTGAGGCCCGGGACGCCGCCGCGCGCCAGCAGCGCGAGCGAGTCTTCGTCGGGCCTGTTCGTCATGATGACGCGGAAGCGCGCGATCTGCTCGCGGAAGAGTTCGATGACGGAGTCTTTAAGCCAGCCCTCGCCGAAGCCGACGCGCGGCGGCTGGCTCCGCGACTGCTGCGCGCTCGTCCGCGAGTCGTTGGAGTGCTGGAAGAGCGCGACGCGCGTCTCCTGCCACAGGCGGCGGCCGAGCAGGAGCGGCGAGTTGACGGCCGCGGCGAGCAAGGGGGCGGTGACCGCCTGCGCGAGGTTGTAGCTGGCGGCGAACTCCCGGGGGTCTACTTGCAGGTGTACCTGAAAGCTCGCGCTGCACGAAGCCAGGAGGATGTTGTCGTGCTTGATGTGCAGCTCGTCGCGCCCCTTGATGTAGGCCGAGAAGGTGCCCCCGCGCAGCTCGCCGATGACGCGGTTCAGCTCGTGATAGCGCGGGCGCGGGGTGATGTTCTCCGCACACAGGTCGGACATGGCGAGGGTCGGCAGGATGCCGCCGAGCAGCACGTCCGCCCCGCAGGCCCGCGCGCCCTCGCGCGCCAGGCGGAGCACTTCCGACAGCTCCTCCTCCATCCGGCCGAAGCAGCGCCCGCCGAGCAGGTGCGGCGTGAGGTTGGCTTCGAGGTTGAAGCGCGCGATCTCCGAGACGAACCGCCCGTCATGCACGCGCGCCAGGACTTCCTCGGCGACCGGCGCCGGCCCGAGGTCGGAATCGACGAGGAACATCTCCTGCTCGGAGCCGATGCGGCGGACGCCGCTCTCGATCAGGTCGCCTTCGAGCATCAGCTCCAGCGCGCGCAGGTCGTCCAAAAGGGCCTTCATGTATGCCCTCTGCTGGTGCTCGCCCAAGACCTGCTCGACGTCCTGCTCGCCCATGGTAGAAGTCCCGCCCCGGCGGCGCCGTCAGCGCCCCTGCCTGTCCCCTTTCTCGAAAGCCTCGACCTCCTTGAGGTAGACGAGGTCGCGCCCCTCCACCTCGACCGAGCGGAAGCGCCGGCGGCGCACGAGTTCGTGGATCGCCGCCCGCGTCATGCCGCACATCTCCGCCGCCTTGGCCTGGCTGATCAGCGCTAGGGCGTCCGCGGCCGGCGGCCCCTCCTGCTTCTTTCTCATAAACGACCTTTCGTCCGGTTAGAAAACGGGCAGACGTGCCACGGGGGAGTGTGTCGCTGCTTGAGCCGTCGGGTTCAGGTCTGGCGGATTCCAGAAGGGCTGAAATGGGGTTGGCTTAATTCCGTTAGACTCATCCTGCGCCCGCGCGCGGCCGCTGTCAAACCCCTGTGCGAAGAATGTCATCACGAGCCGTGCCGCGGGCTCGACTCGGAACAGAACCCGGCACCATCCGGACGTAAGGGTTGACGGCCTACACGAAATACCCGGCCACCTTCACGTACGCGCCGGTGCCGTCCTGCCTCTCGCTGAGGAGGGCGCGGCCGCGCCTGAGCGGCTCTTTCTTCCTGGGGTTCTTCCGGCTGTAGTTTGCAAGGACTGCGAGGTCGCGCACCGCCGTCTCCTCAGACTTGACGCCGGTGATGTCTCTCGCGGTGCGCCAGTCGATGGACTCCTTCTGCGAGACGTACCAGACGATGCGGGCCAGCCTCACGCTGACCCGCACCACCCTGCGGCCCCTCGCCCGCGGGGCTTTGGAGACCAGGCTCTTGAAGACCCTCCAGCCCTCCCGCGTCAGCACCTCCTGCGCCCTGCGCTCGGACGGCAGCAGTTGCTTCTCGTCCATGTGCCCGGCCGGCCCGGAGCCCTGGTGGTAGAAGTCCGCGTCGGCGTTGCGTATCTCGTCCACGAGCGACTGGCCCGTGATGTAGTACTCCGTCTCCAGGATGCGCACCCAGTGCCAGTAGGTGTCGCCGCGCGCGAGGATGGTTTCGATGAGCGCGCTCGGCGACACGTGGTTGTGTGCGGGGTTGCAGCGCATGGAGACGACGAGCGCGAACAGGGCGCGCAGGGTGCGGACGTTCCCCTCCCACTTCAGGCGGCGGCCGTAGATTTCGCGCAGGTAGCCGGAGCGCAGCACGTCCACCTCTTCACGCCCCGTGGCCTCCCACAACTGCCGCCACATCGAGTGGGCTATCGCGGGGAAGTCCGCCGGCCGGTCTTTGAGGGGCGGGATGACCAGGACGCGGTCTTCGAAGCGGTACAGAAAGTCCTCCCTGATTTTGCCCCCGTCGCGGAGCTGCCCGAGGTCGGCGTTGGTGGCGAAGAGCAGCCAGACGTGCGTCTCCTCGTCCGCGGTGCCGCCGACCGGGCGGTACGGCGCGGGCTTCCCGCGCGTGTGCGACATGATGCGGAGCAGAGTCTCCTGCACGCTGAGCGGGGCCGACTCGAAGTCGTCGAGGAAGAGCGCCCCGTTCCTGAAGAGCTTGAGCAGGCCGGGGTACCCGACGCCCCTCTGGCTCCGGTTCGGGGCCAGCCCGATCAGCTCGGTCAGGGCCATGCCGGGCTCCATGTGCAGCCACGCGCCGCCGACCGGGTGCAGGCCCGAGTGCTGGCGGGCGGGGTGTCTCCCGCGCTCGCTCGACTCGAACAGGTAGCCGGCGACCACGTCCTTGCCGACCCCCGAGTCGCCGATAATCAGCACGGAGTAGCCGGGGCTCACCGGCCCCGCGGAGATGCGCCTGATCTCCTCCCGGATAAAATGCATGCGCCGGCTGAGGCCGTCCAGCTTGGGGTAGGCGGCCAGCAGTTGCAGCGCGTCGCGTATCGCGTACTGCCCCGAGGAGCGCCAGCCGAGGACGACGAGGCGGTCTTGCGGCAGGCGCGGGTGGTTGTAGTCTTCGTTCTCCGTGAGGAGCCAGAAGTAGGCGCAGTCCTTCAGAATCTCGGCCTCGTCGTTGCCCAGGCCCATCAGGTAAGCGTCGAGTGCCCGCGGCTGCCCCGTGAGGATGAAGGGGAGGCCCGCCCAGACGACGCGGCGCGCGACCTCTGCGTCGTCCTCCGGCGTCACCTCGACGCCGCGGCAGGCCCTCGCCAGCTCTTCGAGCCACCCGTCGGCCTCCGCGCCGGCCCCGGCCAGTTTTAAGGCGAGCAGCTTCAAGGGTGCCTCGCCTCCTCCCACTGGCGCCAGAAGCCTTCGAGATGGCGCCGGAGTGATAGCCTGCTCTTCGAGTCGGTGAAGCTGACCCGCTTGTCCCACTCGCGTTCGTGGTGGAGGAACTGGCCGACGTCCTCGGGGTACGCCCTGGCTGTCCAGAGGATGACGAAGGAGCGGTCGCGCGTCGGTTGTTTCGGCGCGGGCGGCGGCGGGTTCCGCTCCCACTTGCGCAACGCCTGAAAGAAGTCCCGCCCCTTGAAGACGCCGCTGTCGAAAAGGTCGAGCACGACAATCGCGGGCTTCGCCTTCGCCAAATCGACTTTGGCCCGCGCGCCCCTCTCCTCGAAAAGGAGCAGCACGGGCGGCCACTCGATGGAGCTGACGCGGTAGACCTTCACGGCCCTGGCGTACTCTTCGCGGTGCTTCTCGCGGGCCAGGCCGGCGGCGACTTCGTACGCCTTCCCGGCGTCGTCGTCCGAGTCTTCGACGATCCAGATGACCATAGGCTTTATGCCGGCACGGCCGGGCGCAGCGGGAGCGGGATTCTCAGCTCGACCTCGTCGCCGGCCGCGGCGACCGAGGCCGCCACCCCGTAAGCGTAGTGCAGGATGTTTCTGATGAGCGGCAGGCCCTCGTGCTTGCCGTCCACCACGGGCGCGTCTTCGTGGGCCTGGCGCAGCACCTCGGCCTCCCTCTCGCCGATGGTGCCCGACGAGCGGATGCACAGGATTGAGCCGCCCACGACCTCGACCGAGATGTCCGGCGCCTCGATCTTGTACCCCTGAAAATGCTTCAGGCAGTTCAGGAACCACTCTTCGAGGATGACCACCGCCGCGTGCGGCAGCGTCTCCAGGTACCAGCGCGACAGGCAGTCGCGGGCGAAATGGACGTAGGGCGGCGGCGTCCGGTTCTTGGCCTGGAAGATGTAGGTCGCGCCCCTGTACGCCTTGTCGACGACCTCGCTCAGGGCGAGCCTGGCCGGGACGCCCTGCAACTCTTCGAACTGATTCCTGTAGATGTCGTCGATGTGCGGGACGAGCGCCTGCTCGAACAACTCGCTCAGCTTCCGCACCTGCCCGACGACGGCGGCGGCCTCCCAGCCGTAGAACTCGGCCTCGTCGGCCAGCTCCTCCAGGTTGTCGCCGAGGTACTTCGCGGCGTCGTGCCGGTGCGCCCTGAGCAGGTTCAGGAGCAGCACGAGGTTGCGCTCGGCCCTGACGCGCTTCTCCTCCTCGCGGACGTTCCGCCGCTCGACCTCGATGAGTTCGGCCTCGCGGCGGACGCTCTCCTCCTGCGCCCGCACGGCCGCCGCCTGCGCCTCCAACTCCCGCCGCTGTGCACGCACCGCCGCCTTGGAGTCCCTGATGCTTCTGACGGCGAGGGCGACGATGACGGCCGAGGCGACGAGCAAGATGATCGCGATCACCTGCCACGCTTGCAGGATGCGGTCGGCGAGCCAGTAGCCCGTGTGCAGCCGCGCGTTGATGGCCCACTCGGCCCGGGACGCGGCCTCGCGCAGACGGCCCGAGTCCCGCTCGCCCATGCGCCGCCACACGTTTTGCAGCGCCTCCAGGACTTGCTTGTTCTCAATCGCCGTCGGCCAGGCGGCGAGCTGCGGGTAGCTGCGGCCCTGGTCGATGGCCTTCTGGACGCTGCGCGCGAACTGCTGCGCCTCCGCGCCCACCTCCCCGCCGGACATCGTGCCGACGAGCACGTCGATGCCGTAGCCGGGCCGGCCCGCGGGCAGGTGCCCGGCCTCGGCGAGCACGCTCGTGAACTCCGGGTCGGTGGCCAGGAAGTCCGCGAGCGCGAACGCGGCCTTCGTGTCCGCCGTGCCTTTGAAGACGACGAGGTCGCTCCCGCCCTTGAAGACGACCGGCGGCACCGCGACGCCGGCGTAGTCCCAGAAGCGGCGGCCGTTGAAGCCGCCCGCGGGGGGCCGGCAGCGGTCTTCGGCCGGCCCGCGCGGGTCGAAACACTGCGGCACGGCCGAGAGCAGAAAGCCGTTCGGCTCTTTGGCGGCCCGCGCCTCGGGGGCCTTCGACATCACGAAGCGCGCGATCTCCTCGTCGGTCGCGCCGCGCGCGCGCTCCCTGCACGCGGCCGTCAGGCCGGCCACGAAGTCGTCGTCGGCCGTGATGCCGGACTGCTTCAGGAGTTCGAGGAGCGAGCGCCGGCCGAAGTCCTGCCGCCAGCGGCCGACGAAGTTCGCCGGCTCGAGGATCGCGCGGTAGCCGCCGTTGACGAAGATGCGGGAGACCTCTTCGTGGCTCGACTCGGGGAAGGCGATGAGCCTGCGCGGCTCGCCCGCCCTCGGCTCTATCAGCGAGTTGTTCATGAGGAGCGTCGGGACGGCGAGCGCCCGCGGGCTCGTCAAGTCCACCCGGGAGCCGAGCCAGCCGTCGGCGACGAAGTCGGCCGGCCCGGCCCACACCAGCGGCGCGTAGTCGTGCAGGATGTTGAGGGTCAGGCCCGTCGGGAGCGCGAGCGTGTCGCCCGCCGACCCGCCGTCGCGGATGGAATCGACCACCGAGCCCCAGCTCGAACCGTTGAGCGCAAGCTCCGGCGACCGCGGCCCCGCCGACGGCAGGCGCTTCCAGTAGAAGAGCAGTCTCACGTCGGTGATGTACGGCAGCACCGACGCCGGGACGCCCGCCGCCGGCTGCCAGTTCGCGCGGTCTTTCTCCCAGTCGGGGCGCGAGAGCAACATGTCCCGCTCCGCCAGGTATCCGACCCAGGTGGAGCCGATCTGCACCACGTCCGGGTACGCCGCGGAGCGGCGCGACGGGTCCAGCTCGGACAACAGCCCGAACGCCTCGTCCCAGGTGATGAACCGGACGACCACGCGGACGTGACGATGCGCGGCGAAATTTTGGAGCGCCCGGAGCGTGCGCCGCTGGCCCAACACGACCGACGCGTTCGGGACGGCGAAGGCGGGGTTCCACGAGAGGAGTTTCATCGACAGCTCGGGGTCGACCGTGTTCAGGACGGTCACCCCCGAGTCCTTGAGGCTCGCGTTGAAGGCTTCGACGCGGGCGCGGATGTCTTCCCCGCGGGCCATCTCGTTCGGGCCGGCGTTCTCGGCGGGGATGATCCAGACCTTCAGCTCCGGCTCCGCGCGGGCGGACGCGCCCGCGGCCAGCAGCGAGATGATTAGGCCGACCCACCCGATTCGCCCCAACATGCGGCACCTCCTCCATGAGCGCGAGGCGGAAGGGATATATAACTTTGGCGGAGCAATAGCAATGCCTACGGACGGCCGAAGCGCCCCCGGTACTCGGCGGACGTGATGAACGCCTTGACCATCTCGGCCTCGACGAAGTTCCCTTCGAAGTCGTCGAGCTTCTTCAGCCAGAAGTTGTAGCCGCCGAAGTCCGCGTCGGGCGGGTCGTCCGGGTTCCTCCTCAGATAACCGAAGTACTCCATCAGGACGAAGGCGCGGTTGAACTCGCTCCTCAAAAGGTCTGCGTCTTCGGCCACGGCCCTGAGCGCCTCCGCGCGGGACGTGGCCCCGCTGCCGAGCCCGCCGACCAGCGCCGCGCGCTCGGCCTGCGAGAGCACGCGCCCGGCGTTCGCGTCGAGCTTATCGACGAAGGCTTCGGGCGACAGGCTCGCCGGGAAGGCGCCCGCGAACCGCGCGTCGGCGACGAAGGCGTCGAAGTATGCGCGCTTGTTGCCCTCCAGCCGGGCCTGCCAGTCGCCCTCGTTGACGACGACGCCCCGCCCCAGCGCGCGCGATTCGGCGAGGAACTCCTGAAGCGTGATCGGCACCGGCCTGTTCGTGAGGTTGCCGAAGGCGGCCTTGTGCGCGCGGTAGGCCAGGTAACCCGTCTCCTTGAATTCGATGGAGAGGTAGAAGGCCGCAGAGACGTTGACGCGCTTCACCTCGGCGCAGGTCGCGTCGTCGCCGCACGAGTTGATCTCCCGCACCCAGAAGGCGAGCCCCGTCTGGTCGGGCTCGCGGCCCAGGAAGTCGAGGTAGTGCCGGCTGACGAAGAAGTTCGGGTTGTCGATGCGGTTTTCGTTGACGAAGTAGGGGTTGAGCGCGAGCTGCGCGAACACGTTCCACGAGGTGGCCCCGACGTGCGGACGCCGGTGGTAAAGGAAGGGGACGTCCTCCTCAAGCCTGAAGCCCGTGGTCAGGCCGTCGTGGCTCGCGGCGGCGACCCCGAAGCCGTCGCCGAAGGGCGGCGTCTGCTGCGCGCGGCGCAGCTCCGCGCGCAGGCCCTCGGCCCTGGTCAACTGGCCGGTGAACGCGTACGCCACCGCCATCTGCACGGTGCCCTCGAACCAGACCCCGTCCCTGTCGTTGTTGAAGTCGAAGCCGGTGAACCCGTCGCTGCCGTTCATGTGGTTCTGCTCGGCGCAGCGGAGCAGTTGCGGGTGGAGCGCGAGCGCGTCCTGCGTGGCGAGCAGCGCCCAGGGCTGCACGTCGAGCGGGAGCTGGTCGGGGACGGTGTTGAGCGTCTCCGGGTTGATGGTTCCGGCGCGGTAGCATCCGCTCTGCGACTCCCACATCGCCTCCACGAACTTCCGCGCGTGGCGCGCGTCGGCGAGCCACCGGGCCTCGCCCGTCACCCGGGCCATCGTCGTGAAGGCGGCCACCACGTCGATGTCATGTTCGGCGCTGGCGTAGTTCCTGCGCGTGACGTTGGGGCTTTCGGGGTAGTTGTCGAGCCCGGCCAGGAAGCCCTGGTACGTCCCCGCGTCGTTGCGGAAGGTGCGGATGAAGTTCCCGAGGTTGCGCGCGGTGTCGAGGTAAGACTGCTCCCGCGTACGCTCGTACAACGCCAGAAGGGCGATCATGGCCCAACAGTTATTCCCGGTGTCGACGCCCTTCTGCTCGACCTCGACGAACCTCTTCCCGGCCTCGTCGTAGAAGCCCGGCACGGGCACAGTCCCGGCCCGTCCGTTGGGCGCCCAGCCCGGCGGAAGCTGTAGGTCGCCCGCGGAGTAGTCGCTGCGGAGGCGGCCGTCGTCGTACGAGCGGTCGTGTCGCGAGGCGTAGACGAAGGCGTCGCCGACGAGCCGCGCGCGCCTCAGGCTGTCCGCCGTCCCGTCCGCGAGGAAGGCCAGCAGCGCCATCGCGTTGTCGTAGGTGAAGGCCGAGTTGCGCAGGACGAGGTCGAAGTCTTTGACGGGAGGCGGCTGAAGTTGGAAGGGGGCCGTGTCGAAGCTCTTGAGAAGGCGCGGCTCGTTGAGCCGCTGCGCGAGCCGCTGCGGGCTCAGCTCGTACTCAATGTCGTCGAGGTAGAACTCCGCGCCCGCCCGGTTTTTTCCGCCGTCAACGCCCCAACCGAACCCGCCCAGAACGTAGCTGAGATTCCTGCCCGTCAGGTCGATGCGGTACTGCTTCCACTGCGCGGTGAGCGTGACGTTGATCCTCACGGCCGGGGTGGAGTCCGGGTACTGGCAGGGGCCTGCGACGCCCGGCGTGCATGGGTTGTTCAACGCCCCGAACTCGTTATACCCGACCCCGCCCATGAAGAAATCGACGACCTCGCCGCCGTTCTTGCCCCGCGCCCAGAAGGTCAGCGCGGTCGCCCCGGAGAGGTCTACCCCCGCGCCCGGCTCCGTGCCGAAGTTGGGCCGCGGGGCGCCGTCGCCGGCCCTTAAGATTCCGTTCTGAAAAACGAAGCCGCCGAACTTCGTCCCCGACGTGTCGGAGAACAGACAGCGGAGCGCGGTCGCGCCCGAGTGCTTCTCCTCTGTGAAGGAGCCGTTCATGTCGACCGGCGCGTTATCGTCCTGGAACTTGGTCAGGGCAAAAAAATGGTTCCCCGCGGCGCTGACGTCCTGGTAGACGACGAAGCGGTTATGGAACTGATCCATCACGCGCGCCAGGTACTCGATTGACGCTTTGGCCGAAGCCACGTCGGCGGCGGCGGCGTTCGTGCCGGGCGCGGAGGCGCGGGTGAAGAGTTGACGGCCCGCGACTCCCTTCGTCTGCGCGCGGCCGGACGAGTTAGGCAGGGCGGTCGCGCAGTTCAGGCACAGTGCGAGGACGAGCAGGCACGACAGAAGAGTCGGAGAGCTGGAGCGTCGGGTGACCATATTTCAAAAACCTCCATGGCCGGCGGCCCGACGGAACCTTGCGCGTCGGGTCGAACCCCGGGCTAGAAAAACGGGACTAGAAAGAGCGGGCGGGCCAGCTTGTCCGTAACCCTATTATACGGGCTGAAGCCTTCCCTGTATCGTCGGACGTGAGGCCGCGCGGCCCGCCTTACGGGCCGAACCCCCTTCTGTACTCGGTCGAGGAGAGGAACGCCTTGATGTAGTCGCCGCCGAACTGGTTCAGCTTCCCGAGCCAGAAGTTATAGCCGTCGAGGTTGTTGTCGGGCGGCTCGCCCGGCCCCCAGTCCGAGCGCTCGGAGGCGGTGCCGTCCGACGTCGCGTAGTCGCCCGACGCCGGGGCCGAAAGGTCGCCGGAGCGGGCGACGGCGACCTCTACCTTGCCGCCGCCCTCCGGCGCGGAGAAGCTCGGCGAGGCGAGGCGGAAGTCGGAGGGGTTGACGTTCAGCACCCGCCCGGAAAGGTTTTCACTCGTCGAGCCGAACGGCGGGACGCCGGTGAAGATGACGAAGGGGGCGTCCGCGCCGTCCGCCGCCTCGGCGACGGAGGTCTGATGCGCGCGGGCCGGCCCCACCCAGAGAACAGCCAACAGAAGGAGCGCGACGAACTGTCTGGCCCCAACGTTCGTGTCGCCGGTACGAGTCGAGACCACACCCTCCCGCGGATGCGCCTCCGCATCCCTCCGGAAAATCCTGACCCTCCCCGTGGGTGCAACGGACGTGCCAGTTGTGCGGCGTGCGATTTCCCCCGCAAACCCTTCCCTTCGTCGAAAGGTGCCGACTACACGCGGCCCTCACTGAGCGGGCCTGTGCGTCCATTCGACCCTAATAAGGGATGAGAGTTGGCGGGGCGTGCGTAATCAACTCAAGCTGCCGGTCGGCGCGTGAGGCACGAAAAAAGGGCCAGCCATCCAAGTGGCTGACCCCGAAAGTGTGATGGCGGAGAGGGTGGGATTCGAACCCACGGTGGCCTTTCGACCACTCCGGTTTTCGAGACCGGTGCACTAAACCACTATGCGACCTCTCCGCAGAAAGTTTGTTACTGAGGACTGAGTACTGAGGACCGGGTGAAAGCAAGTTCTCTCTTCACTCAGTCCTCAGTCCTTTCCTTCTCCCCCGGAAGAACTCCTGCATCAGCGCGCGGCAGTCCGCTTCGAGGACGCCGCCGACGAGTTCCATCCGGTGGTTCAAAGAGCTTGCGTCGCAGACGCGGAAGACCGACTCGACCGCGCCCGCTCGCTCGTCGCGCGCGCCGTAGACGAGCCGGCGGACGCGCGCCTGGACGAGGGCGCCGGCGCACATCGCGCACGGCTCGACGGTCGAGTAGACGACCGTCCCTGTCAAACGATAGTTGCCGACCCGCCGCGCGGCCTCGCGCAGCGCCAGGACTTCTGCGTGCGCCGTCGGGTCGCAGTCGGCGCGCGTCCGGTTGCCCGCGACCGCGAGCAGCACGCCGTCCGGGCCCACGACGCAGGCGCCCACGGGCACCTCGCCGGCCCGCGCGGCCTCGCGCGCCGCGCCTAACGCCTCGCGCATCCAGCGCCCGGCCGCGTCGTCCGCGGCGTCGCCGGCGGCCGGCTCAAAGTCCTCTCGCGCCTGCATGGTCAGACAAAGACGCTTTCAAGAAGCGGCGGACAAAAACTGAATATAGGCATGCCCCCGCGGCCTGTCAAGCAGCGCCGCTTCGCGGAAGCCGAAAGGCAAAAGGCAAGGGGTAAGGGGCATAAATCGAAGACGAAAGCCGCGCCGTACGGCCGTCCCTCTTTTGCCTTTCGCCCTCCGCCTTTTACCTTCCGCCGCAGGCGGCATGTGCTATCATCGTGGCAGTCATGCCGGCGGAGCCCTCCTCCCGCCGCCGGGCAGTCTTTTCCAGGCGGAAGCAGAGCGGAAGATGAAGACAGACCTGCGCCCCAGAACGAGCGAGCAGCCGTCACCACAGACTAAGACAGCCCAGCCCGCGCGCACGTCCGCCCCGGACGCGCCCGAGACGGCCCCCATCCACCAGACCATCACGCCCGAGCAGGCGCTGCACGCCACGCAGCTCCCGCGCGCCGCCGCGGCCACGGCGCCCTCGCGCCGGCCCACGCCCTCCGAGTTCAACATGGCGATGGTGCACTTCTACCGCGGCGAGGTGACGCGCGCCAACACCTGGCGCAACCGGCTCGACACGACGACCAACTGGGCCGTCGTCACGACCGGCGCGACGCTCTCGTTCGCCTTCTCGCTCCCGACCAACCCGCACTTCGTCATCCTCATCAACACGGTGCTCGTCGGCTTCTTCCTCTTCATGGAGGCGCGGCGCTACCGCTACTACGAAATCTGGTCGGGGCGCGTGCGCGTGCTGGAGACCGGCTTCTTCATGCAGATTCTCTCGCCCGACACGGCCGGCGACGACGCGTGGGCGCAGCTCCTCGTCGCCGACTTGCAGGAGCCGCGCTTCAACGTCAGCGAGGCCGAGGCGCTCGGCCGGCGTCTGCGCCGCAACTACCTCTGGATGTTCATGCTGCTGGCGGCGTCGTGGAACCTGAAGGTCTACATGCACCCGTACACCTCGCCCGACTTCGCGGACTTCCTGCGCAAGGCCGACATCGGCATCGTGCCGGGCGAGGTCGTCTTCATGGTCGGCGTCTTCTTCAACGTCGGGCTCCTGCTCTTCGCCTACTTCACGATGCGCCTGCGCGAGGCGACGGGCGAGGTGCTGACCGAGAGCGACTTCCACCCGTTCCAGCGCGTGGGCGAGTGGACGCGCGCCGCCGCCCAGAAGCGCCGCACCGCCACCGTCCGCCGCGCCAAGCGCGCCCGCGAGCGCACGCGCTCGACGACGCCCCGCGCCGCCGGCTCGACCACCGGCGAGTGGCGCCGCCCCGACATCCACCGCTCCCAACCGCCCGAAGACATCCACCGCACGCAGTTCCCGAACCGGGACACGGTGGTTAAGTAGATGTCAGATGTCAGATGTTAGTGGTTGCGACTCCGCGGACGTTGAAGGTTAGCTGACGCTTGTGCTTCACTGACATCTGACATCTGACATCCGACATCTAGCCTTCATGCTCGAACTCGACGGACAACAATTAACGCTCCAAGAGGTGGCGCGGGTGGCGCGGGGCGAGGGGCCTGTGTCTCTGGCCGCGGCGGCGCGCGCGCGGATGGAGTCGGCGCGGGCGGCGGTCGAGCGGATCGTGGCGGAGTCGCGGGTCGTCTACGGCGTCAACACGGGTTTCGGGAAGCTGTCGGACGTGACGGTGCCGGCGGGCGAGCTGCGCGAGTTGCAGATCAACCTCGTGCGCAGCCACGCGTGCGGGCTGGGCGCGCCGCTCCCCGCGGAGGAGACGCGGGCGATGATGCTGCTGCGCGCGAACGTGCTGGCGAAGGGCTTCAGCGGGGCGCGGCCCGTCGTCGCCGAGACTCTGCTGCTGATGCTCGGGCGGGGCGTGCATCCGTTGGTGCCGGAGCTGGGCTCGGTCGGGGCCAGCGGAGACCTCGCGCCGCTCGCGCACCTCGCGCTCTGCTGCGCGGGCGAGGGCGAAGCCGTCTATGAAGGCGAGAGGATGCCGGGCGGCGAGGCGCTGCGGCGCGCGGGCATCGAGCCTTTAACGCTCGAAGCCAAAGAGGGGCTCGCGCTCCTGAACGGGACGCAGGCGTTGACGGCCGTGGGCGCGCTCGCGCTCGAACGCGCGGAGCGTCTGGCGCGCACGGCCGACGTGTCGGGCGCGATGTCGCTCGAAGCTTTGAAGGGCACGCCCGTCGCCTTCGACGAGCGCATACACCTCGCGCGCCCGCACGCGGGTCAGGTCGAGTCGGCCGCGCACCTGCGCCGGCTTCTGGCCGAGAGCGAGATACGCGCCTCGCACCTCGAAGGCGACCCGCGCGTGCAGGACGCGTACTCGCTGCGCTGCATGCCGCAGGTGCACGGCGCGGCGCGCGACGCCCTCGCGCACGCGCGGGGCGCGGTCGAGGTCGAGACCGGCGGCGCCACCGACAACCCGCTCGTCTTCGCCGAGTCGGGCGAGGTCGTCTCCGGCGGCAACTTCCACGGCGCGCCGCTCGCCATCGCCTTCGACTACGCGGCCATCGCGCTCGTGCACCTCGGCAACATCGTCGAGCGGCGCATCGACCGGCTGGTCAACCCGGACAAGAACGAGGGGCTGCCCGCCTTCCTGACGGCGCGCGCGGGCGTCGAGTCGGGCTACATGGTGCCGCAGATCGTCGCCGTCGCGCTCCTCAACGAGTGCAAGGTGCTGGCGCACCCGGCGAGCACGGACAACCTCCCGACCGACGGCGGCAAGGAGGATCACGTCTCGATGGGCATGACGGCCGCCCTCAAACTCCGCCGCGTGGTCGAGAACGTGGAGCGCGTCGTCGCCATCGAGCTGCTCGCCGCCGCCGAAGGTCTGGAACACCGCGCGCCGCTCAAGCCGGGCCGCGGCGCGCGCCTCGCGTACGAGCGCGTCCGCGCCCACGCCGCGCGCCTCACGCGCGACCGCCCGCTCGCCGACGACATCGAAAGAATCGCCCAGGCGCTCCGCGGCGGCGAGTTCGACGTGTGAGGGATCGGGTCGTTGCCCAGCTCGAAACTGATGCTGATTGAATTCACCACAGAGGCACAGAGGGCACAGAGGCAGCACAGAGACTTGGAAACTCTGTGCCCCCTCTGAGTCCCCTGTGCCCCTGTGGTTAAACGCCCTTACCTCCGGGCGAGCGGGGAGAAGAAAATGTCACGAGTGACGACGGCCGCGCCCGCCCCCGAGGCAAGGTCCGAGGGGGCCGGGACGAACCTGCTCGGCGAGCGTCTTGACGTGCGCCCGCGGCTCGACTCGGTGGACTTCGTGCGCGGCGTCGTGATGGTCGTCATGGCGCTCGACCACGTGCGCGACTTCTTCCACGCGTACGCGAAGGCGCTCGACCCGGCCGACCCCGCGAGGACGTGGACGGCGCTCTTCTTCACGCGCTGGGCGACGCACTTCTGCGCGCCGAGCTTCGTCTTCCTCGCGGGCACGGGCGCGTTCCTCTCGACCCGCCGGGGCAGGACGAAGCCGGAGCTGGCGCGCTTCCTCCTGGCGCGCGGGCTGTGGCTCGTGCTGCTGGAGCTGACGCTCGTCCGCTTCGGCTGGTTCTTCAACTTCGACTACCACGTCATGATCGCGCAGGTCATCTGGGCCATCGGCTGGTCGATGGTCGCGCTGGCCGGGCTCGTCTTCCTTCCCACCCGCGCCGTCGCGGCCGTCGGCCTCGCGCTCGTCTGCCTGCACAACCTTCTCGACGGCGTGGCCGCCGGGTCGCTCGGCCCCTTCCGCTGGCTGTGGGTCGTGCTCCACGAGCAGAACATACTCATGCCGTGGCCCGGCTACGCCGTCTTCGTCGCCTACCCGCTCGTCCCGTGGGTCGGGGTGATGGCGGTCGGCTACGCGTTCGGCTCGCTGCTCACGCTCGAAAGGGAGAGGAGGCGGCGGGCGCTTCTTTTGATCGGCGGCGCGGCGGTCGTGCTGTTCGTCCTGCTGCGTGCGCTGAACGTCTACGGCGACCCGGCGCCGTGGTCTGCGCAGGGCCGCGGCGCGTGGTACACGTTCCTCTCGTTCCTCAACACGCAGAAGTACCCGCCTTCGCTGCTCTTCCTTTTGATGACGCTCGGGCCTTCGGTCATCGCCGTGGCGCTCTTCGACCGCGGGCGCGAGCCCGGGGCGCTGGCGCGGCCGTTCGTCGTCTTCGGGCGCGTGCCTCTGTTCTACTACCTCCTGCACGTGCCGCTGATTCATCTGGTCGCCGTCGTCTTCGCTTACGTGAAGTACGGCCGCGCCGAGTGGCTCTTCCTCAACTGGCCGCCGCCCGGCGCGCCGCAGCTTGAGCCGCAGGGCTACGGCTACGACCTCTGGGTGGTCTACCTCGTCTGGCTCGGCGTGGTCGCCGCGCTCTACCCGCTCTGCCGCTGGTTCGCCGGCGTCAAGCGCCGCCGCCGCGACGCGTGGCTGAGTTATCTGTGAGTAGACAGTAGTCAGTAGTCAGTAGAAGAAAACAGAGGCGGCGCGCTCGACATGAAGCCTGAGACGCGCCGCCTGTTTTCTACTGACTACTGACTACTCCCCTTCACGCCTTCTTCTTCGGCTGTGCCTTCGGCTGCGGGGCGCCGCCGGTGTCGAGGTTGACGGGGGCGGGGTAGCCCTTGCCGCGCAGCGCCGCGACGTCGATGACGACCTCCTTCTGCCCCTTGATGGTCTTCGTCTCGCGGACGTTGGCGTCCTTGTTGGCGTTCTTGTTGGCGTCCTTGCCGGGCGTCGGCGTGGGCGAGGCGGAGGGCTGGCCGTCGGCCGGGTTGCCCTGCGCGTCGCGCGCCATCGCCTGGAGCGCCTTCGTGACCTGCGCGCGCTCCTGCTCGCTCAAGTCCTCCAGCTTGACGCCGAACGCTTCGAGCACGCGCCGCAGGTTCTCCTCCGTGTTCGTGCCCTTGTCGTACACGTCGCGGTAGATGTGGAGCTTGCCGTCCTCGACGACGATGGTCTCGTAGCGCAGCTCGACGGGGACGGGCGTCGAGAGCTTGACCTGCTTCGTCTCCTCCTTGGTCTTCGCGTGCGCGGCCACCTCCTCGGGCGTGAGCTGCGCGCCGCCCAGGCCCGCGAGCACGACCGAGAAGTCCTGCACCTGCGGGTTCGTCAAGCCGACGCAGCCGTGCGAGGCGAAGCCGCCGAGCTTCGCGGGCGCCTTGCCGCCGTGGATGAGCGAGGGCAGGCCGATGGGAATCTTGACGGGGCCGAGCGGGTTGTCCTTGCTGCCCGCCTCGACCTTCTTGCCCGGCTCGAACTTGCCTTTCACCCAGGGCTCGTCGGGCGGCGTCCACGTCGGGTTGAAGATGATGGTGTCGGCCTTCCTCATCCCCTGCGGCAGGGGGAACTCCGGGTAGCCGATGCCGACCTTGTACGTCTTCAACAGCTTGCCATTCTGGAAGACGTCCATGCGGTAGGCGGGGGCGTTGACGACGACGCGCGTGTCCGAAGGCACCGAGTTCGGCTTGGCTTCGAGCGCCGCCGCGCCGCCAGCCCAGCGCTCGCTGACGAAGGAGTTGAAGGCGGCGGCCTTCTCGGCCCCGACGACCGACTGAATCTTCTCCGAGGCGCGACGCGTCGCGGCGCTCGTGGTGCCGGACGACCCGCCGCCCTCGTCGAGGCTGGCGCGCTCCTCGCCCGCCACCTTGCGCAAGGATTCGACCTGCTCGTCCGTCAGTTGCAGCTTCGACTTCAGCTCGCCCGCGAAAGCCTCGTCGGCGAACATCGCGTCGAGCACGGGCAGCGTCACCGGCAGGCTCGCCGCCGCCGTCGAAGCCCCGCTCGCGGCGGGCGTGGCATTGGCCGTGGGGGCCGCGGGCGAGGCCGCGGTCGTGGGCGCCGCGGGCGCGGCCGTGTTCGTCGGCCCGGTCGTCGTGCAGCCCGAGGCCGCCAGTAACGCCGCCGCCGCGACGAGCGCCAGCGGCGACTTCCATGTCGTCTTCAACACTTCGATACCCATTTACTTTTAAGACTCCTTGAGCGGAAACTTCCCGTGCGCCTTTCAAGAGAGAGTACAGGCGCGGACACATCCGCAACACCGTGGCAACTCCCGTTCCCGCACGCGACTCCCACACTTTCCCCGAAAAAGCGCGCGCGGCGTCGTGTGCGCGCACCGTTTGCGGACGCCAATAGTACAGGGAAGGCGGGGCGGGCCAGATGCGTTCTTGAGGGTTGTGGGAGGGCGGTTCACCACAGAGACACAGAGGACACAGAGGGGCACAGAGGCTTGCCTTACTCTGTGCAATCTCCGTGTCCTCTGTGCCTCTGTGGTGAACCGCCCTCCCCTTTAAATTCAAGACGGGAGATAACCCGCACCCTACTGCCCGCGCAGCAGCGGATAGGGGTTGAGGTTCTCGCCCGCCCAGAAGTGTTTGGGGTCGGCGACGCGGTAGATTTGGAAGTGGAGGTGCGTGTTGCCGGGCGTGGCGTTGCCCGTGTCGCCGACGTACCCGACGGTCTCGCCGCGGCGCGCGACGTGACCCTCCGCGAGGCCTTCGGCGTAGCGTTCGAGGTGCGCGTAGTAGAGGACGTAGTGCTCGTCGGCGGCGGCGAGTTGGTAGAACGTGATGCCGCCCTTCACGCTGCTGAAGAGCTTGACGACGCGCCCGTCGGTCGCGGCCAGCACGGGCGTCCCGCGCGGCGCGATGATGTCGATGGCGTCGTGGACGCGCCCCTCGCTGCGCGAGTCCTTGAAGGTGTCCTGCAACTGCTCCGGCCTGACGCCCTCGACCGGTATCAACAGACGCATCGACGCGAGCGTCGACGCCGGGTCGGTCAGAAGGCCCTGCGCCTGCGGCGACGCGGCCGGCGATGCCTCCGGACTCGGGCTCGCGCCCGGACTCGGCGAAGGCGAGGCTTCGGATGTCGGGGTCGGACTCGCGCTCGGACTCGGGCTGGCCGCGGGCGTCGGCAGGCGCTCCGCGTCCTGCGAGGGCGGGCGCAGCGGCGTCAGGGGCTGCGACCAGTAGTGATAGCTCAGATACCAGACGAGCGCCCCGACCGCGCCGAAGAGTGCGGCCGCGATCAGGAGCACGCGCGTGCGCGGGCCGAGTGCCATCGTGTGCCTTCCGTTCCGTGCGGAGTTCTGACTGCGCCGGAAGCTTATTGAAGACCGCGCCGTGCGCGCAAGCGCCGCGGCGCTCGGGGTGGCGCGCGGGCGCGGTTTTCTGCTATTACATTCCTGCAATAACGCAGTCCGTCAAACCCACACGAGCAGCCGTCGCAGGGCCGCGCGCCCCTCCGGGGAGGGCGCAAGCTTTCGGACGGCCGCGGGAGGAGTAAGGCAGTGCCAGACATTTTCGACGAACGCCGAAGGGGCCTGGAGGAGGAGTACTTCCGGCGCAAGGATAAGGAGTCGCTCCAACGTCTGCGCGAGGCGATCAGGGAGGAGGCGAGCCAGCACAGCGCCGAGCCCGTCACCATGCCCTGCCCGCGCTGCACGGGCAAGCTCCACGCCGAGACCTACGACGAGGTCAACATCGACCGCTGCGACACCTGCGGCGGCATCTGGCTCGACGCGGGCGAGCTCGAACAGATCATCAGCACCGAGAGCGGCTCCGGCCGCTGGTTCCACGCCCTCTGGCCCGGCCGGACGAACGAGTGAAAGGCGGTAGACAGTAGACAGTAGTCGGTAGTCAGTAGCGCCCTACGCCGCGGCCGTTGACGATGACAGCCGCAGGGTTCGAGCGACGAAAGGTTTTTCTACTGTCTACCGACTACCGTCTACTGTCTACTTTCCAATGCCTCAGCGGAAGATGACGGCGCTCGTGACGGGCGCGTCGGGCGGCATCGGCGAGGAGCTGGCGCGGCTGTTCGCGGCCGACGGGCACGACCTCGTCCTCGTCGCGCGCAGCCGCGACAGGCTCGCGCGCCTCGCCGAAGAGTTGGGCGGGAGGCACGGCGTCGCGGCGCGCGCGCTGGCGTCAGACCTCGCGCGGCCCGAAGCGCCGCGGGAGATTTTCGAGGAGTTGACCGCGGGCGGCGTGACCGTGGACGCGCTCGTCAACAACGCGGGCTTCGGCAGCTACGGCCTCTTCGCCGAGACGGACTTGAAGTCGGAGTTAGACCTCCTACAGGTCAACGTCGTCGCGCTCACGCACCTGTCGAAGCTCTTCCTGCCGGGGATGATCGCGCGCCGCCGGGGTTACGTGATGAACGTCGCCTCGACCGCCGCGTTCCAGCCGGGGCCTCTGATGGCCGTCTACTACGCGTCGAAGGCATACGTGCTCTCGTTCTCCGAGGCGCTCACGAACGAGTGTGGGGGGACGGGCGTCGTCGTCTCCGCGCTCTGCCCCGGCCCCACCGAGACGGGCTTCGTAGCCGCCGCGGGGATGGGCGACTCGAAGCTCTTCGAACGCGCCGTGATGGACGCGCGCACCGTCGCCGTCGAAGGCTACCGCGGCCTCCTCGCCGGCAAGGCGGTCGTCATCCCCGGCTTCCGCAACAACCTCCTCGCGCGCTCCATCGGTCTCTTCCCCCGCAACCTCGTCACCAGAGTCGTCCGCCGGATTCAGGAGAGAAGAAACGCGTGAGCCGAAAAGTTGTATGGAAAACTATAAGGAACTATTCGCGTTTGCCAAAGAAGCTTTCAAAGAAGAGTTAGAGCGTCTGAAGAGTATTGACCAGAAGGCATCAAATTATCTTTCGGTATTGACTCTTTTGCTGGGAGTCGCGGGTTTTTTCATTAAGTGGGTGGTAGAAAATTTTATCCCCCCGCGGAACACGTTAGAAGTCATTTTAGTCATTCTCACAATCCTGATAGTCGCGGGGATATTATTCTCGTGGTTTTTTACGTTCTCGGTGCTCAGACTACAGAAGATATATACATACCCGCTGGACACAGAGACGATAAACTTCTTCACTAATAATACTCTGGTCGATATTTACTATTACCTATCGGTCGGGATACAAGACGCGGTAAGCAATAATCGAAGCGTTGGCGACACGAAGTCCAGAAGGTTAAACTATGCCTACAGGTCGATACGCTACACGGTGGTTCTTTTACTATTGTTCGGAACCCTTTTCGGCCTTCAGACCTGGTCAAAGCCTGAAGGGCAGAACGCGGGAGGTACAGTAATGTCAGATACAGGGAATCAGCAAAAGCCGACGCCTCAGCCGCCGACGCCTCAGCCGCCGACGCCTCCGGCGCAATCACCCGTCAAGCCCACCCCTGGCATCAAACCACCCAAGTTTCCGAGTACTGATCGCACGGAGAGGATACCGGGGCGCAATCCCAGAGACCGCTGGTAAATATCCCGGCAGGTCAGCTCAAGGGCGAAGCCCGTGAGTGAGTGACCTCCTCTTACTGGCCGGGCTCCACGGCCGTGGTGCGCGGGGTGCGAAATGCCGCGCTCTTGCGCTCACGTTCTTCCCGGTAAACTGCAATAGCCGATTATGAATTCTAAGAGAATCGTCCGCGCGCCGCGCGGGGCGCAGTTGAACTGTAAGGGTTGGCATCAGGAGGCGGCGCTGCGCTGCCTGATGAACAACCTCGACCCGGAGGTGGCCGAGCGCCCGGACGAGCTGGTCGTCTACGGCGGGAGGGGTAAGGCCGCGCGCGACTGGCGCTCGTTCGACGGGATCGTGCGCGAGCTGACCGCCTTAGAGAACGACGAGACGCTGCTCGTCCAGTCGGGCAAGCCCGTCGCGGTCTTCCGCACGCACGAGCACGCGCCGCGCGTGCTCATCGCCAACTCGAACCTCGTCGGCGCGTGGGCCAACTGGGAGCACTTCCACGAGCTGGAGCGGAAGGGCCTGATGATGTACGGGCAGATGACCGCGGGCTCCTGGATTTACATCGGCTCGCAGGGCATCGTGCAGGGCACGTTCGAGACCTTCGCCGCGATGGCCGACCGCCACTTCGGCGGAGACCTGTCGGGGCGTCTCATCCTGTCGGGCGGCATGGGCGGCATGGGCGGCGCGCAGCCTTTGGCGGCGACGCTGAACGGCGCCGTCTTCCTCGGCGTCGAGGTCGAGCGCGAGCGCATCGAGCGCCGCGTGCGCACGGGCTACTGCGACCGGCTGGCGCTCGACCTGGACGAGGCGCTGCGCATCTGCGAAGACGCCGTCGAGCAGAAGCGCGCCGTCTCGGTCGGCCTGGTCGGCAACTGCGCGGAAGTCCTGCCGGAGATCGTCCGCCGCGGCGTGAAGGTTGACGCCGTCACGGACCAGACGAGCGCGCACGACCCCCTGAACGGCTACGTGCCCGCGGGGCTCTCCCTCGAAGAGGCCAGCGAGCTGAGGCGCAGCGACCCGAAGGCTTACGTCGAGCGTTCCGCGCAGTCGATGGCGCGGCACGTCGAGGCGATGCTCGCCTTGCGGCGCGCGGGCGCGGTCGCCTTCGACTACGGCAACAACATACGCAAGCAGGCGTTCGACGCGGGGCTGGCCGACGCCTTCGAGATACCCGGCTTCGTCCCCGAGTACATCCGCCCGCTCTTCTGCGAGGGCAAAGGCCCCTTCCGCTGGGTCGCGCTCTCCGGCTCGGCCGAAGACATACGGCGCACCGACGACCTCGCGCTCGAACTCTTCCCCGAAGACAGGACGCTTGAGCGCTGGATGCGGCTCGCGCGCGAGCGCGTGCGGTTCCAGGGCCTGCCCGCGCGCATCTGCTGGCTGGGCTACGGCGAGCGCGCAGAGATGGGCGAGGCCATCAACGACCTCGTCCGCCGCGGAGAGCTACAGGCGCCGGTCGCCATCGGCCGCGACCACCTCGACACGGGCTCGGTCGCCTCTCCCTTCCGCGAGACCGAGGGGATGCGCGACGGCACGGACGCCGTCGCCGACTGGCCCATCCTCAACGCGCTCCTCAACACGGCGAGCGGCGCCTCGTGGGTCTCCTTCCACCACGGCGGCGGGGTCGGCATCGGCTACTCGCTCCACGCCGGCCAGGTCTCGGTCGCCGACGGCACGCCCGAAGCCTCCGTCCGCCTCAACCGCGTCCTCACCAACGACCCCGGCCTCGGCGTCGCCCGCCACGTCGACGCGGGCTACGAAGAGGCGGAAGAGACGGCGCGCGAGAAGGGCCTGAAGATTCCTTTACTCGGGGAAGGTGAAGGGTAAGATAATTTGAAGGCTGTGCATAAATCCGCCGCGTCAGCGGCGATTGAGTTTAGCCCGACCTTTCAAGGCCGGGTCGGGGTTGAGCAAAACGACGCCGCGTCGCGTCAGCGACGCCTGAACGGGTCGGCTCGGGTGTCGCTGACGCGACGCGGCGAACTCTCGAACGCCTCAGCCCGGCCTTGAAAGGTGGGGCTAAACTCAGACGCCACTCCGCGGCGAGACAAGTATGAACCATGCAGCAGCAGTCAGGCCGACGCCGTGGCTGTGGATGATCGCCGCGACGTGCGCGGTGACGCTGTTGACGCTGGTCGTGTTCGGGGCGTTGGGCGGTCTGATGCTCCTGGTCGCCCTCAACGGCTTCAGCGAATCGACGGGCGGCGTCGTCATCGTCGTCTACGCGCTCTTGGTGCTCGCGGGCAACTTCGGCGTCGCGGCGCTCTTCAACTGGCTCATCGCGCGCAGGCGTTACGCGGGCACGCGCGGGGCGGGCTGGGCGCCCGCGCTGGTCGCGCTCGGGGTGACGGCGGCGACGGCCGTCGTCGGCCCGCCGCTGGCCGTCGTCCTCATGAAGCTGATCTTCTAGCGCCTGCGAGCCCCACCACGAGACCCGCAGGGCCGACGACCCCTGCCGTCTCGTGCGCGGACGCTCCCCCTCCCCCTTGTCCCCGCCACCGCCCCGGCCTTACCATCACACCGAACCGTTCGGCCTCTGCCTTCTCACTATGAACTCACACCGAATGATTCGTCTCCTCACGCCCTGTTACGGTGTTTGACCGAATGATGCGGCCACCAGTTAGATACCACGGGTGCCACAATGAAATCCCTGGCTAAGCTTCTGTCGGCTTCGTTCCTTTTCCTCTGCACCCTGTCGGCATATTTCTGGATCAACTATTACCGTGTCGCTCACACGAACTATCTCAACGCGAGCGAGCCGGGGTTGACCAAGTTCGCATCTCTCTTGTGCCTGGGACTACTCACTTTCTTTTGGATGTTGAGACGCCACTGGCTGGATGAATTTATCGCGGAGAAACAACTTGAATATTTATCCGCCCCCGCCGAGGAGGTATTGAAGGAGTGCCGGGAGACGGGCGTCCCCTACGCGGTTTATTTGCGCAGCTTTACCCTTGAAACCATGCAGAACACCGTAAAGGTAGGACTGTTCGGACTCGGCGTTAAATATTACAAGGGCTCCGCCCGGCGGGTCGAGGAGTTACTTCTCAGGAGTGTCGAGAAGAGGATTCCGGTCTTAGCTCTGCCGAACCCGGCCTACCCTTTTTCAATGCCCGGGGTGCACAGGTTCAGACGACCGGGGATGCTCTGGGTCGATTTTCTTGAACGGATAGTCAAGGGCGCTTCCTTAGTCGTAATCTATTACTCCGACAACAGCCCGGGATTAAGGTTGGAAGTTAGACTGCTACTTGAAACGAGGCTCGCGGACAGAACCCTTCTTATCATCGGCAAAAACGTAGACGCCCATAAAGACCGGGATTTGCGCGAATCCCTCCCACAATTCAGGGGGGTTGTATTCGAGGGGTCGGACAATTTCAGAGAAAGTCTTCGAGACCATGTGGGCAGACACCTGGACAGCCTCCCCGCGCATGCCGCCTATGAAGACATGAAGTCCGCCCAACGACCCGGCCGCGAAGATAAGGGCAAATGGATACGATATTCTTTTAACTCAATCGAAGCTCTGCTGGTCATTGCGACGGCGACATTCATATATTTTCTGGCGGACTACTACGGGAAACATGACGCGTCGAATGTAGCCCCCGTAATTACCGTGCAGCCGATTGAAAAATTGAATCTAAACCAGAGGACTATAGAGAGACCCCGGGGTAATTTTAATGAGGCTATCAGCGCGGGTCGGAAAGCACTGGCCGCGAGTCGGGAAGTGCAGGTTGATTTAATTCAACGCGAACTCTTAGGCCCGGACGTGCGGCACGAACTCGCCGACCCCGACAAGCAGCACGTAAGATTTACCTACCCGAATTTATCCCGAGGCGAAGTGAAGAAGATTGCTACCAGGACGCTTTTGGGAAGATTAAGAGAAGCCGGAATTACTAAAGTGGAGTTCAAAGACGAGCACGGCCACAGCTGGGTTTATGACCTGCAACGGTGAAAGAGAGGGCGATGCCTGACGAGGGAAGCGCGAGGCCGGGGGCGCGGCGCGTGCTGTCCGCCGCGCTGCTCGTCGCGGCGTTCCTCTTCCGGCTGGGGTTCGGGCTGTGCGGGCAGTTCCGGGACTCGGACACGAAGCAGGTCTACCTGCTCGGGCTCAAGTTCTACGCGACGGGCGCGTGGCCGTACTTCGGGCCGGACGTGGTGTGGGGCGAGATACAGATACCGGGGGCGTTGCAGGCGCTCCTCGTCGGCCTGCCCTTCTACGTGCTCCCGCTCGCGGAGGCGCCCTACGTCCTGCTCAACCTCGTCTCGTTCGCGGGCCTCTGCCTCTTCGCCTGGTACTGCCGGCGCCGCCTGCCCGGCCTCCCGCGCTGGTTCGTGTGGGGCTGGCTGCTCACGTCGCCGTGGACGCTCAACCTCTCGACCGTCATCTACAACCCTTCGTACGTGCTCGCGGGCGGCGTCCTCTTCTTCGTCGGCGCGCTCGAACTCTACCCGCCGACGCGCCGCGGGCTCGTAGACCCGAGGCTGGCGAACGCCATGACGGGCTTCGGCCTCTTCTGGGTGATGCAGTTGCACATGTCCTGGGTCGTGCTCGTCCCTTACCTGTTAGCCGCGCTCGCCTTTCAATTCGGGGGCGGGCTCGGGCGCGGGCTCAAAGCGCTGGCGTGGTTCGCGGCGGGGGCGGCGCCTCCGGCCGCGCTGCTGGTTCCGACCTACTTGAAGTACGGCCTGTCGGCGGGCTCGGGCGGGACGGCCGGGGCCGTGAGGCTCAACGCGGAGAACGCGACGGCGCTGTGGGGCGTCGTCAACCGCACCCTCTCTTTCGCGAGCTTCGAGGTGGCGCGGTTCGTCGGCGGCCACACGCGCGACCGGCTGGAGTTTCTGCGCGAAGAGCCCTGGCTCGCGCCCGTCGCGCTCTTCCTCTTCGCGGTCGGCGTCGCGCAGGTGGCGGCGCTGCTCGGCTCCTGGTTCCTGCGGACGCACGCCGAGAGGGATTGGCGCGCGGTCAAATACCTCGCGCTCTGCAACGTCGTGCTGCTCTACCTCTGCTTCCTGTTTTCGCTCAAGCCGCCGCAGTCGAACCACCTCTACGTCACGCTGCCCGTGCCCGTGCTCTACGCCTTCTACTGCTGGGAGAGGCTCCTCGCGCGCCCGCGCTGGCGCAGGCTCGCCGCGGCCGTCCTCGTCTGCGGCGTCCTCTTCCACGCGGGGCTGGCCCTGCACCACCTCCCGCGCGTCTCGCTCTACGTAGAGCGCCGCGCCGCGCAGGCGGCCGTCGACGCGCGCGACTATCGTATACTCGGCGAGCGCCGGCCCGGCACGCGCTACTGAAACCGTATGCCCGAGTTCGTCAAAGGTCTTGAGCTGAGCAGGCTCTTCTTCGAGGAGGCGGTCAGGCCCGCCCTCGCGGCGGAGTTCCCCGCCCTGCGCTACGCGGCGGCGCTCCTCGGCACGGGCTCCGAGGTGCTCGGCTTCGACACCGAGATGAGCGCCGACCACGGCTGGGGGCCGCGCGTCGACCTCTTCGTCGGGGAGGCGGACTACGGCGCGCGCGATTCGATCCGCGAGGCCCTGCGTCACAAACTCCCGCACAGCGTCCGCGGCTACCCGACGAGCTTCACCGGGCGCGACCCGAGCGACAACAACGTGCAGCACCTCGACGCGCGCGACGCGGGGCCTGTCGACCACAGGGTCGAAGTGATGACGCCCCGCGGCTTCTTCCTCAACTACCTCGCCTTCGACGTCGAACAGGAGATAGAGCCCGCCGACTGGCTCACCTTCCCCGAGCAGAAGCTCCGCACCGTCAACTCGGGCGGAATCTTTCACGACGGGGTGGGGCTCGAAGAGTTGAGGCGGAAGTTCTCCTACTACCCGCGCGACGTGTGGCTCTATCAGCTCGCCTCGGCGTGGGCGCGCGTCGGGCAGGAGGAGCATCTGATGGGGCGCGCCGGTTCGGTCGGCGACGAGATCGGCTCCGCCCTCATCGGCGCGCGCCTCGTGCGCGACCTGATGCGGCTCTGCTTTCTGTTGGAGCGCACGTACGCGCCGTACCCGAAGTGGTTCGGCACGGCCTTCGACCTGCTGCACTGCTCCGGCGAACTCTCGCCCTCCCTGCGCGCCGCGCTCGCGGCCCCGACGTGGCGCGAGCGCGAGCGGCACCTCGCCGACGCTTACCGCGTGGTCGCGGAGATGCACAACCGGCTAGGCATCACAGAGCCTCTACCGACCGAGCCGCGCGCCTTCTTCGGCCGCCCCTTCCGCGTAATTGAATTGCACGGCTTCTCCGCACGCACCCTCGAACAGATCGAGGACGGGCGCGTGCGCCGCATCGCCGCGCGCCGCCCCATCGGCGGCATAGACCTCTTCAGCGACAGCACCGACCTCGTCTCGCACGCCGTGTGGCGCGCGACGCTGCGCAAGCTCTATGAGTAGGAGGAAGCAGTTTGAGAGGCCCCGGAGGGGCTTGATGTTTATAGCCCTCGGGATTCATTAAACTGCCGAGCCCCGGAGGGGCGGCACGTGTCATGCCGCCCCTCCGGGGCTCCGGGTGAATTGGCCGACCGGGCTATAAACATAACGCTCCTGCGGAGCGATGACGGATTGGAATCCTATGAGACAAACAAACTACACGCTCGCCGCGCTCGCGCTCGCACTCTTTCTCTCGACGGCCGTACGCGCGCAGGAAGCGCGGCCCGGCGACGAGCAGGCCAAACGCGTCGCGGAGATTCAGGCGGCGCTGCGCGAGTCGAACCTCGACGGCTGGCTCTTCTACGACTTCCGCCGCAGCGACCCGCTGGCCTACCGCATCCTGCGCCTGCCGACGCAGGGCGTCACCACGCGCCGCTGGTTCTACTACGTCCCCGTCGTCGGCGAGCCCGTCCGCGTCGTCCACTCCATCGAGCGCTACCGCCTCGACGCGCTGCCCGGCAGAAAAATAATCTACGCGAGCTGGGAGCAACTCCACGCCGGGCTCCGCGACGCGCTCGCCTCCGGCGGCCTCAAGAACAGGCGCGTGCTGCTCCGCAAGATAGCCATGCAGTACTCGCCCAACAACGACATCCCCTACGTCGCGCGCGTCGACGCCGGCACGGTCGAACTCGTCCGCTCGATGCCCGGCGTGGGCGTCGTCACCAGCGCCGACCTCGTCCAGCAGTTCGAGGCCACGCTCACCCCCGAGCAGCTCGAAACGCACCGCGAGGCCGCCGCCAAGCTGCACAAGGTCATCATGGAGGGCTTCGCCGAGATCGCGCGCCGCATCCGAAACGACGAGACGCCGACCGAGTACGACATCCAGCAGTTCATGGCCCGCCGCCTCGCCGAGGAGGGGATGACGGCGGGCGGCGGCGACGTCTCGGTCGGCGCGAACACGGCCAACCCGCACTACTACCCGACGGCCGAGCGCAGCGCCCCCATCCGCCGCGGCGACTTCGTCCTCTTCGACATCTCCGAGAAGTTGAAGAAGCCCGGCGCCATCGTCGCCGACCAGACCTGGGTCGGCTACGTCGGCGAGACCGTCCCCGACGAGTACGTCAAGGTCTTCCGGATAGTCAAAGAGGCGCGCGACTCCGCCACCGAGTTCGTCCGTTCGGCCTTCGCCTCGGGCCGCGCCATCCGCGCCGCCGAGGTGGACGACGTGTCGCGCGGGGTCATCAAGCGCGCCGGCTACGGCGAGCAGTTCACGCACCGCACCGGCCACTCCATCGGCGAGGAGGGGCACGGCAACGGCGCCAACATCGACAACTTCGAGACGCGCGACTCGCGCCGCCTCATCCCCCGCACCTGCTTCTCCATCGAGCCCGGCATCTACCTCGAAGGCCGCTTCGGCGTCCGCTCCGAGATCAACGTCTACGTCTCCGACCGTGACATCGAGGTCACGGGTCAGCCGATTCAGACGGAGATCGTGGCAATCTTGAAAGACAAGTAGGCAGGAGTTGAGATAAAGAGGGCGTAAGATTGACGCCGCGGAGCGGCGGTTTGAATTTAGCCCGGCCTTTCAAGGCCGGGTTGAGGTATAAGCGAACCGGCCGCGTCGCGTCAGCGACGCCTGAAGCGTGCCGGATGGGTTC
>DASVQJ010000162.1:0-8852 GCA_036389235.1 Pyrinomonadaceae bacterium
CGACGCCTGAACTGACCTGACCCAGCCCGTTCAGGCGTCGCTGACGCGACGCGGCGTCGTTTTGTTCAACCTCAACCCGGCCTTGAAAGGCCGGGCTAAACTCAGGCGCCGCTGACGCGGCGGACTTGTGCGCCGCCCTCACTCATCCACGCGGCCTTCACTTAATCGAGTAGCGCGCGAGGGTGTTGGGAAACGTGATGACGCCGGGGAGGACGTCGGCCATGTTGACCTTGTTCGTGCCCGTGAGGATTTCGCGGGCCTTGAAGCCGTAGAGCGCCTCGTTGAGGTTGTTGTCGGGGTTGATGACCGCGCCCTTCAGTTCCAGCCCGGCGAAGAGCCCTTTGCTCCGCGAGTAGGAGAGGATGCCCGCGTCGAGCGTGAGGTTGGTGGTGGCGCTGGCCGTGCGGCCGACGGGGCCGGCCGCGGCGCTGGCCTCGCCGCCCATCTCAAGCTTGTCTTCGAGCAGCCCCTTCAGGGCGTCGGGGTTCATGAAGAGGAGGATGAGGTCAGTCTTGGCCGCGCCGATCTGGAGGCCGACGCTGGCGCCGCCCATCTTGAAGAAGGCGGGCGCGCTCCAGCCGCCGGTGACGCGGCGGCTGATGACGCCGCTGCCGCCGCGGCCGCCGACGACGAAGCCGGCCTTGAGCATGCCGGGGAAGACGGCGACGGCCTCCGCGCGGTCGAGCAACTCGCGCGGGATCGAGCGGTCGGGCGCGCCCATCACCTGCTCGAAGACGTGCGAGGCCGACTCGGACTTCTTCGAAGCATCCTTCTGCTGCTTCGGGCTGGCGTTCGGGGTCGGGCGCGTGGCGACGCGCTGCCGCTCCTCCTGCCGCGCGCGCGTACGTGCGGGGGACGTCGCGGCCGAGAGCGCGAACGCGCCCACGACCGCCAACAGGGTCAAACGGGTCGAAAGCTTCATTCAAATCTCCTTTATGAGACAGGAGTCAGGAGTCAGGAGTCAGGAGTCAGTAGGCTCCGCTTTGCGGAGGTTGAGAATGAGAACCGCAGGGTTCGAACGACGAATGCACTTCTACTGACTCCTGACTCCTGACTCCTGACTCCCTGCCTTTTCAGTTGGGGAGCCGGACGGAGTAGCGTGCGAGCGCGAGGGGGAGCGCGCGCACCTGCGTGGGGACGGGCATGTCCTCCCGCCCCTTGACCAGCTCGGAAGCCTTCCGGCCGTAGAAGGCTTCGTTGAGGTCGTTGTCGGGCGTGATGGCGACGCCCTTGAGCGAGACGCCGAGGAAGGCGCCCTTGCTCCGCGAGTAGCTCAGAATGCCCGCGCTCATCCGCGCGTTGGTGCTCGCGCTGGCCGCGCGCCCCACGGGGCCGGCGGTGGCCTCCGCCTCGCCGCCCAGCTCGAACTTGTCCTCCATCAGGCCCTTCAGCGCCTCCTCGTTCATGAACAGCAGCACGTAGTCGGTCTTCGAGCCGCCGATCTGCGCGCCGACGCTCCCGCCCGCCAGGTTGTAGAAGACGGGCGTGCTCCACTGCCGCTTCAAAGTGCGGCGGCTGATGACGCAGTCCCCTTTGCGGCCGCCGACGATGAAGGCCGCCTTGAGCACGCCGGGGCAGACGGCGACGGCCTCGGCGCTCTCCAGCAGGTCGCGCGGAATCTCCTTCTCGGGCACCGACATGATCTTGCGTAGGACTTCGGCCGCCTCCTTCGAGTGGCGCGAGGCGTCCGCCGCGCGCTTCGGCGCCGGGGCGGGGCGCCGCTGCGCCCACGCCGACGCGGACAGACAAAGGACTGCTGATGCCGACAGTACGAACGCCGTGACTCTTTGCAAAGGTCTCATAAACTCTCCCCTCTCGACTCGCTCACATCCGTTTGATGCCCGGGTAGAGTGTATACGAGGTCTGCAAAAAACGCGGAGCGGCGAACTGAGTCGAGGCGGGCTGACAGTTCACCGTTCCGCGTCCGGACTTCGGCGTCCCCTTTGTCAGTTCGACTCGGGGTTTCTGGAGGCGTCGAGGTAGGCTTCGACCGTGCGGTAGATTTCTTCGTCCACGAAGACGTTGATGCGGTGGAAGGAGCGCGTCAGCTCCTCGGGCGGGCGCGGGGGGAGCGCGCCGCGGTAGAGCTCTATGAACTCGACGAGCGTCGCGCGCAAAAGCGTCAGCTCGCGCACGACCTCCTTCAGCTCGTAGCCCTGGCGCCAGCGCTGGCGGCCGTGCTCGCGCCCCTCGGTGAGCGCGGGCGCGTGGGCGTTCGCGTCGGCGAGCGCGTCGTGCAGCTCCTCGACGATCTCCGGGATGTGATCGACGAGTTGCAGGTAGGAGAGGCGCTCGTCGGAGGTGACGCGGCGGTCGGCCGTCACCTTCTCCGTCCAAGTGCGGACGATGGTCTCCCGGCCGTTCTTGAGCAGGCGGCGGATCTCATCTGTCATCTGGGGGGAAGCCCTCCGGGTCATGTGGGAAGTGACGCGCTCGCGCGGCGGCCTGTTTGGGAGATGGCCTGCGGCGGCGCGGTTCGCGCGCGAGTATAAGTCAAGCGGCGCGCGGCGGGCAAACGATTTGACCCGCGGGCGCCGGGGATGAGAGGATGCAGCCTCCCCGAACCCCCTTTGGACGCACTGATGATTCGTGAGGTGAGAACCTTTATGGAAGACTCGAAGGACAAATACGTGACGCAGGAGGAGACGGGCGAGCCGGCGCCGGTGGACGAGGTCGAGGGTCGCGTCGAGGCCGAGATGAAGCGCATCGAGGGCGCCGCGCGCGAGGCGGTCGCGCAGGGCACGCAGAACCCCGAGCGCGAGCGCGAAGGGCGCAAGCTGCGCGAAGAGGGCGAGCGCGAACTGGAGGAGCAGCGGGAGGAGAAATAGTAGTCGGTAGTCAGTAGTCAGTAGAAAGAAACAAGCGGCGCGTCTCAGCCTTCAGGCCGGGCGCGCCGCTTCGGTATTCCTACTGACTACTGTCTACTTCCTCAGTCCCCCGTCTTCTCGTTCGCCTTGTCGATGGCGGCGCGGATCATGGAGGGGATTTGGTTGCTGAAGCCGCGGAACTTGGTGACGATGCGGCCGCCGGGGGCGATGACGAAGGTCTGCGGGATGCTGCTGTTGCCGTTCATCAGCGCCAGAGAGACCTCGCGCGGCGACCAGCCGAGCTTGTAGTTGATCTTGAACTCTTTGGCGAAGTCGCGCACCTTCGCCTCGTCCTCTTCGGGGTCTTCGGTCGTCAGGCCGATGACCTCGACGCCCTTGCCGCCGTACTCGTTCTGCAAATCGACGAGGTGCGGAATCTCCAGGCGGCAGGGGCCGCACCAGGTGGCCCAGAGGTCTACGACGACCACCTTGTCCTTGAAGTCCGAGAGGCGGAACTTCGCGCCGTCCACCGACTGAATCTCCGTGTTCCAGGCGGCCGCCGGGACGGTTTCGAGCTGCGGCGGCTGCGCCGGCCCGCCCGGCTTCGAGGTGATGGTGACCTGCGGCGTGCGCTTGGCCTGCGGCGCGCTGCTGTTGACCGTCAGGTTCGCCGTGTCGTTCGACTTGCAGTTGGAGGCGACGAGCGCCACGCCGCCGAACGCCGCGCACGCGAGCGCGACGCGCGCGCCCGTCCAGAAACGTCTCTCTTTACCGGCCTGATTCTTCATACTGATGAATGCCTTAAAAACTTACCGACGGATGAAAAGTTGAACGGCCTTCACTGCTCCGCGCGCACGAGGCGGAAGCCGAGCGTGGCGTCGCGGAAGCTGCGCGGGAACCAACTCCGCGCGGTGACGGAGACCGGCTTGTCGCCGTCGGGGCGGTTGTTGTAGGCGCCGCCGCGGATGACCAGCTTGCCGCGGTCTTCGTCTTTCAAGACCGTCCGGTCGTTACCTTTGTACATCGAAGCCTCGGACGCCGTCCACTCCCACACGTTGCCGATCATGTCTTCGAGCCCCTGCGGCGTGCGCCCGAGCGGGAACGAGCCGACGGGCGCGGCCCCGGCGCCGCCCAGGTTCGCGTAGCCCTGCACCCACTCGGCTCCCCAGGGGTAGATGCGCGCGGAGTCGCCGCCGCGCGCGGCGAACTCCCACTCCTCCTCGGTCGGCAGGCGGTAGGTCGCGCCGTCGCGCTTCGAGCGCCACGCGGCGAAAGCGGTCGCGTCCTCGTACGAGACGTTCGAGACCGGCAGGCGCTCCTCGCCGGCCTTCGGGCGCGCGCCGTCCCAGACTTTGGGCGGGGGCGCGTGCCCCGTCTCTTTGACGAACTCAGCGTACTCGGCGTTGGTCACCTCGGTGCGGTCGATGGCGAAGGGGCCGACGGTCGCGGCGTGTGCGGGCCACTGGTTGTACATCCAGAGCAGGTGCGCCGCGCGCTGCTCCCTCAGCTCGTCGGTGATGGGCGGCACGTCGGAGCGGCCCATCTGGAACGTGCCGCCGGGAATCCAGAGGAGGTCTGCGCGCATCCCCGTCCCGCCCGGCTCCACGGGGGGCGGGGGCGGGGCGACGGGGTTGGCGTTCGCCTGCGCGTTGGTGTTGACCCCGGCGTTCGTGTTGACGACGCCGCTCGAATCCTGCCCGCGGAACTTCTTGAACGCGAAGTAGCCGAGCCCGACGACGCCCGCGAGCAGCCCGAGCAGGACGACCGCGCCGACCACGACGAGCGGCGTCCGCGAACTCGGCTTCGTAGTCGCTCCGACGGGAGGCACGCCGACGGGCGGGGCGATGCCCGGCGGGACGACGTGCGGCCGCGTGGCCGCAGCACTGCCGCCCGCGCTCACGCCGGCCGCCGACCCCGCGACAGCGCTCGACGCCGCCGCCCGCTCGTCCGCCGCGCGCCGCTGCCGCTCCTCCGACTCGCGCCTCTGACGCTCTTCAAACTCGCGCCCCTGTCGCTCTTCGAGTTCGCGCCGCTGCCGCTCCTCCTGCTCGCGCCGCGCGCGTTCCTCGGCCTCAAGCCTCTGCCGCTCCTCGGCTCCTCGCCGCTCACGCTCTTCGGTCTGCCGCCGCTGCTCCTCTTCCTCCCGGCGGCGGAGCAGAGAGTCGGCGCGGCGGCGCTCCTCTTCGGCCGCGAAGGTTTCGGAAGGGAGCGGCTCGGTCAGCGCGGCGTGCGGGGGGAGTTGCGCGGAGGTGGGCTGGCCCGCGCCGAACGGGCCGACGGTCTGCGCGGGGTTCTGGCGCCCGGTGTCGGGGCCGGCGACGGCGCGCGCCTCGCCGTCGCCCGGAGGCTCGGCCGCGGTCAAGGCCCCGGCGTGCTCGGAGACTTCCGCGAACGCGCCCGTCGAGAGCGCGTCCGCGCCGCTCGCGATGGTCTTCAGGCTGTCGACGCTCTCCCTCTGCGAGCCCGTCCGCATGCCCTGCTGGTTCTTGAAGCCTATCGTCTCGGACGGGCCGATCTGCATGGTCGTCGCGCCGGGCTCGCGCAGGTCGCCGCCGGTGAGCTGCGGCATCGCCTCGCGCAGCTCCGCGACTAAGTCTTCGACCGACTGCGGGCGCTTCTCCGGGTCTTTCTCTAACGCGTGCTGGATGGCGCGCTCAAGCAGCGGCGGCACCTCGACGCCGCGCTCGGCCAGGGGGACGGGCGGGGTGTTGAGGTGCATGCTCATGATCGAAGGGACGGACTTGCCCTTGAACGGCACGTCGCCCGCGACCATCTGGTAGAGGATGACCCCGAGCGAGTAGATGTCGGCGCGCACGTCGATCTCCTCGTCGCTCCACTGCTCGGGCGCCATGTAGAAGGGCGAGCCCATCATCCCCTGCGTCTGCGCGGCGACGAACGAGCCGAGCAGCTCGCCCGACTTGATCTTCGCCAGCCCGAAGTCCAGCACCTTCAGGGTCTCGCCCGGCGGCTCGCCCGGGCGGAACATGATGTTCAGGGGCTTGAGGTCGCGGTGGACGATGCCCTGCCGGTGCGCGGCGGCCACGCCCGCGCAGACGGCGAGCATGATCTCGACGGCCGCGACGGGCGAGAGCCTCCGCTGCTCGGAGAGGATGTCGTGGAGCGAGCGCCCCTCGACGAACTCCATGACGAGGTAGGGCGTGGTGCCCTGGAGGATGCCGTAGTCGGTGACGCTGACGGTGTTGGGGTGGCGGATGGCGGCCGCGGCCATCGCCTCCTGGCGGAAGCGCGCGGCGAGCGAGGGGTCGTTCCCCACCAGGTCGGGGAGGATGACCTTGATGGCGTGCTGCGTCTTGATGAACTTGTGGTGCGCCTTGAAGACGAGCCCCATGCCGCCCTGCCCGAGCTTGCGCTCCAACTGGTAGCGCTCGTCGAGCGTGGTGTCGAGGTTGATGAGAAACTTCAGGCGGTCACCGTCGCTCGGACAGTGATTGACTTGGTCTGCGAAGCAGCGATGGCAGGCCGGACACTCTTTCATTCGGGCGGCTCGCGCGACACACGCTCGTTAGACCTCGGGACGATTAAGAAAAGGAGACGGACAAGGCTAAAGCAACTCTGCCGTCGGTGTCGTCGCGCGAAAAATTCTAACAACACATTCGGGGGATGGCAAAAGGAGAGGTGTCGGGGGTCGGGTGTTGGGTTTTAGGTTTAGGGCGTCGGCGGCCGTCTCTTGCACAACGGGCACGCGGCACGAAACTCAAGAGCCCCAACACCCAGCACCTAAAACCCAACACCCAACCCCTACTCGTAGCAGTCCTGCTCGCCGTCCTCGCCGCACTCGAAGAGCTTCGGCGCGTGGCGGCGGGAGAGTTCGGTGACGTTGTGCCAGACGCGGGTCTCGCCGTACTTCTCGCGCGTCCAGCCGAGCCGCGCCTTGTCGCGCCAGACCGTGGCGCACGCCTCCTCCTCGTCCGCGCCCGAGAGGTGGCGCGCCTCGTGGAGGAGGATGACGGCGCGCTCCACGTCGTCCGTCGGGTAGCGGAAGAAGTCCGGGTAGAGGGTCACGATCTCGAAGGGGAAGTTGGCGGAGGCGTAGGCGTTCGCGTGGCCGGCGTACGCGTTCAGCCAGTTGTCCGTCGTGCGGAAGTTGGTCAGACGCCGCAGCAGGAACGCCTCGCGCGTGAAGCCGCCCCGCTCGATCAGCTCCACGGCGCGGCCGACCTGCGCGCGCTCGTCGTAGGTGGCCGCCGTCGAGGTGAAGAGCAGAGAGGCGTGGCTCCCGACCAGCAGGGCGAAGGTCATCGCCAGCACCGCCAGTACGCGGCGGCGTAGGCTGCGCCGACCCTTCCCTTCCGCGGGCGCGGCCGCGCCCTCCGACTCGAAGACGTGGGCCGCGTTCGCGCCGAAGGCGGCGTAGGCCGGTTCGAGCGGCGCGCCGCAGCGCTTACACTCGGAGGCGGAGGGGAAGTTGGCCAGCCCGCAGCCGGCGCATTTACGGTTGTTCATGACGGCGGAGGTTTCCGTGCGAGGCTTAGGAGTTGAGCGTGCGCGACTGCGCGCCGTTGGTGACGGTGGTGACGCGCTCCATGTCGTCCCGGGCCTGGTCGGAGGCGGAGCGGATGCCCGCGACGCGGAGGCGGAACTCGTCCGGGTTCGACGCGCCGCGCAGCGCCTCCTCCATCGAGATGAGCCCCGCCTGGTGGAGCGAGAAGAGCGACTGGTCGAAGGTCTGCATCCCGTACTGGCTGGTGCCGGCGGCGATGGCGTCGCGGATGAGCGAGGTCTTCTCCTCGTTGATGATGTAGTCGCGGATGAGGCCCGTCGAGATCATGATCTCGGCCGAGGGCACGCGCCCCGGCCCGTCGGCCGCGCGCACGAGCCGCATCGAGATGACGGCGCGCACGATGCCGGCGAGCTGTATGCGGACGGACTTCTGCAGGTGCGGCGGGAAGGACGAGACGATGCGGCGGATGGTCTCGGTCGCGTCGAGCGTGTGGAGGGTGGAGAGGACGAGGTGGCCGGTCTCGGCGGCCGTGAGCGCCGTCTCGATGGTCTCGTGGTCGCGCATCTCGCCGACGAGGATCACGTCCGGGTCTTGCCGGAGCGCGCCGCGCAGGGCCTCCGCGAACGAGCGCGTGTCCACGTCCACCTCGCGCTGCGTGACGAAAGACTTCTTGTCGCGGTGCAGGAACTCAATCGGGTCTTCGATGGTGATGATGTGTCCGCCGCGGCGCGAGTTGATGTGGTCGATCATCGCCGCGAGCGTCGTGGACTTGCCCGAGCCGGTCGTGCCGGTGACGAGGACGAGGCCGCGCTGCTCCTCCGCGATGCGCTCGATGACGGGCGGCAGCCCCAGCTCGGTGATGGTGCGCACCTTGTCGGGGATGACGCGCAAGACCATGCCGACCGAGCCGCGCTGCTGGAAGACGTTCGCGCGGAAGCGCCCCAACCCGGAGACGCCGTAGGCGATGTCCGCCTCCGAGACCTCTTTGAACCTCTGCTTCTGCCGGTTCGACATCATCGAGAAGGCCATGTCGAGCGTGTCCTCCTGCGTGAGGCGAGGCGCGGTCGAGATGGGGCGCAGCTCGCCGCCGATGCGCATGAAGGGCTGCGAGCCGGCCTTGCAGTGCAGGTCGGACGCGCCGAAGGCGGCGGCCACGCGCAGGAGTTCGTCGATTTTGACTGGCATATGTTCTTTCTGAAAAAGCTCCGGGGCGGACGGCGGACGGGGCGGCGGCACACTTGTGCGGCGCCTGCAAAACGGTCTGAAGTGTCTCGGGTTGTTTCGCCGGGTGGATTGCGGCGGGGCGGCGCCTCGGCGGCTGCGAGCGCGGGCCGGCGCGTACAGACATTCTATCCGCCCGGCCGAACGGGCGTCAACAGCCTTTTCTCCGCAGAATTTGTTGCTAACCCGGGCCGGAGCGCGATATACGGGCGCGACACATACGAGAGGAGCCCCGCATGTCAGACCAACGCGACATTCTCAAGGCCCGGCGGGCGGAGTACGAGGAGAGGGCGCGCGGCCTCAAGTCCTACGAGTAGGCGCGGGCCGCCCGGGAAACTCAGAAGGCCGGAGGCGTCCGAGCG